>NZ_CP113866.1:2660000-2739610 GCF_026914305.1 Caldicellulosiruptor acetigenus
TGATGGTATTGCAAAACGGGTAAAACAGGAGGGAGTGGAAGCTATGGGTGAGTTTATTTCAAATGTTGCAAGACTTTTGGATGAGGCAAAGACAAAAGATTTTTTGGCAGGTAAACTTGAAGGGAAAATTGAAGGAAAACTTGAAGGAAAACTTGAAGCAACAATCGAGTTTGCAAAAAGGTTAATACAAAAGGGTTTTAGCGATGAAGAGGTTGCAGAACTTACAGATCTTCAGATTGAAAAAGTTAAAGAGTTGAGAAAATCCATGGTAAATTAACATAACTTGATTGTTAAATAATTCGCATTCTTATTGAAGAGTCCTTAAAAACTCAAGCACAGCATCGTTTGCGTTCTGAACATAGATGGGCAGTGGTACAGCCTCCAGCCCAATTGCATCATAGCTCACAAGAAGCCAGCACCCTTTTTTGAACTTGAATGTCTGCTTGAACATATCCTCACTTATACCAAAAGCGTCTGTTATTCTCTCTTGGTCAGATTTTCTTGGAAGCTTGCTAACAAAGTATGTGTGAGGCTGTGCCATTATGTTTGTGTTAAGATAAGTTATTCTCTGGGTTGCAATACCTATCCCTAAGCCAAATTTTCTTCCGCGCCTTGCCAAATGCATCACAACTTCGCTTGAACGCTCGTATGAATCCTTTGCATCCTGTGGAATGAACTCGTCAGCCTCGTCAAATATGAAACTCACAACAGGGTCAATCTTGCCGCTTCGACGCCTGTCTTCAAAAATGGCCATGCCAATCTGATACGCAAGATTTCTCAGCTCATCCGGGTCGTGCGACTGAAATATCACAAGCGCCTTGTCATCTGGATTGTTGAGAATGTCAATAAGTTTTTTCTGGTCAATAACATTTTCATTTGAAAATCCGAACTCTTTCAGTTCGTCATATCTCTTTTCAAGCTCACTTACAAAAAGCTCCAAATTTGAAAGAGCAATTGAGCCAAGCTTCCCACCCGAAAGATACTTATCTTTAATGTACTGAATAAGTTTTTGACAATTGTTGGCATCTAAAGGGGTTGTACTTTTCAAAAGTTGTTCATAGAGCTTTTTCACTACAGCTTCGCTCTTGCCTAAATAACCTTTAAAAAGCGTCCTCTCATGAATTCTGACAAAATCAGCAACAGTTATATCGCCACTCTGCCAAACCTTCACTTTCTTGCTCAGCAAAATCTTGAAAAAGGCTTTTTTGAACAAATCCTTGTGGCTTACTAATCCTTTGGGATATAATGAAGAATTTACAACATCAATTGTTGCTTTTTTCAAAAGATCTTTGTACTCAGGTAGGCTTCTGTCTGCCTTCATAAGGGAAATAAGAGAACCTACAAACGTTTTCTCCCCAATGCCCACAATCATGCTATTGTTGAGTTTCACCAAAAGGTCCACAAGCAGTGTTGAATACTCACCCATCAGGTCAAATATTACAATTTTCACGGGAAGATTTGATTCTGTTAATATCTTTCTTACAAGAGTGCTAAGAAGGTTTGATTTACCTGCTCCTGTAAAACCAAACACGCCAAAGTGCACTCTCAAAAGCTCTTCTACTTTCAGCAAAATCTTAACATTTTCATCCCTTATCAGATGACCAATCTCAATCACATCACCGCTTTTGTCTATGTCATAGTTCAAGATACGATTTGTCAGCTCCTCATCAAGCAAAAATGCCTCTGCACCAACCATGGGAAGATTTGACTCTATCCCTATCGAAACTTTTTGGTCCTTGTCGATTATAATCTCAAAATTTGTCGGAATTGCAAGGCATCTTATTTTTGTGGCATCGTCTAAAGGCTCTTCTTCTTGCTCTTCCCAGTCACGATAAATATTTTCTGCTGCCTCGGTCAAAAATCCCGGATACCCCGAAAGGTCGTTGTCAAGCCCATAGTGAAGCGGTATCACAGATGTAATTTCCAATATGCAGTATCGAATCTTGTCAGACGTTGACGAAAAATTCTGAACCGCCAGAAGTGCGCCTTCCTTTATTTCATTCATAGCCTTTTTTGTATAATCAAACCAGATTTCAGCTCTGTATCTTGAATATACATCGCTATCATATTTCATCATACGCCCAACAATCTCAGTGTTGAACATTCTTTTCACTCCTCGTCTTCAAACTCAAGTTTATCCCTAAATTTTCTGAAAGTCATGTTCAGTGGGTCTTTTCTGTAAAGCTGCTGGCTGCTATGGATTATTCCCTTTGCAAATCTTAAGAGGGTTTTAGCACCTCTGTCTGCCTTGTGAAGCGGTTCTGGATATCCAATCACTTCCGGAAAGTGGTTTCTTGTAAGAACATCTAAAAAATAGATGTTCATTGCCTGGCCCCAGTTGATAACCTTCTTGTCAAGGTGAATAAAAGGCGATAGTCTCCCCAGCTTGCTGTTTTCAAGCAGTATCACATCCAAAAACTGTCTGTCAAGACTGGGATGCAGCAGCCTTTCAACAAAAATGGCATGACCCATCTTGCACTGCTTTTTTGACCTTTGCAGATAAAACTGGGCTATTGACTTTGCAAATATTCTGTCATCTGCTACTATGTGGCCTTTCACGCCTGTGACGCTGTTATTCCTGTCCACAAACAAAGTAGCAAATGCAGAGTCAAACTCAACAGAAGACCATGGGGCACAAAGTTCAGTGCTCAAAGCTGCGCAGTTTTCGAAAACAAGCCTATCGCTCATGGCTATCTGAAAGTTCTTTATATCAACATTTTCATTTCCGTCTCCCAGCATGTTCTGACTTGAAAGCACGTTTAAAAAATTTCGACAAAAATAGCGCGATTTTGAGTCTTTCACAATCCCAATTAAAAAGACATTCTTCTCCCAGCACTTTTCAATCAGAGCTCTTATGCCAATTGAAATCAAAAAATTTATATCATCATGAGAAATCAGCTTTTTAATATTGCTTTCTTCAGAGAAATTAGAAAACTCTAACGCTGTCGGATTTTTGCGGATAAATATCTGATTGCAGATATAATCAAAAAAGCTTACAAGATAGCTCCATCGTTGGCTTAAGTTTACCAATAGTTTTATTCCCGCCGCTTCATCATCTTCCACAACTCCTGTTGCATCTAAAAATCTTACGATTTCTTTTACATCTTCTATGGAAAGATGGCAAATTTCTGTAAGCTCTCTGTATGTAAAGTAGTTTTTCTGGTTCTGGCTGCAAACCTCATCTAATTTTGACAAAAGCAGAGCATATCTGCGATACTTTTTCCTTGAAGGAACTCCAAGTAGACTATTATACGGATGTGAAAGTGCAACTATAACATCTGACAACTTTATCGTGTCGTTGAGATACTTATATCCCAGATAGTTTGTACTCTTGTAGTTTACATATGGCACTCTCAAGAGTGTGCTCGGTGCCAAGTCCAACAGGATTATTTGCGGCATGTCAACCGTCGATGATGACACAACATGGTAGGCAAGGTAAATCTCTGCAAGCTTCATGAGCGATGTGTGAAGGTTTAAAATCTCCTGTATGTCTTTATCCGAATAAAACTGCATCTGGCTCAGCTCGGGCGAATTTGCCACAAATTCTATCTCGTAAGGAAACACTGGAATCTGTGCCACCATGGTTACATCTCGTGCAAAATCCCACCGCTCGTACTTGATCTTTTCACCTTCATGCTTGATTATTATCTTTCCTCTTGCGCCATAAGCACCCGCAAAGAAGGTTATAAAATCGCTGCCTTCATCTTTAACACATGTCCCATCTATTGCAACAAAGTTTATCTCATTCTTACCAAAAAAGCTTTCTATCTTCTGCCTGAGGCTGTGTCTGAAAGGCTGGCTCTCAAAATATCTGCTCCAGTCGATTATGTAATACTTCAACACCGTGCTGTAAAAGTTTTGTAGGTGTTTTAAACTTCTTTCCATGTTCTCATCATATCTCTTCATTGAAGCCTTGATAGAATTTTTCCAGTATCCATATATCTGAGAGAGCTTTGACATGGTCAATCTTTCCTCTCAAAATCTGATTTTTCACTTAAATATTTTAATACCCTTTCTGTTTGTTTTCTGTCCTTGACAGCTATTCTTTATTATAACTTTCGACACATATTGACAAAATCCTCTTTATTATATATTTTTCAGAAAAAATAATTTTCACTAAGTTTAAGGTTTAATTTTTCAACGATATCTGGTATCAAAAGAAAAAAGCCATAGCTTCAAACCAAAAATTAAAGTGACAAAATAAAAGTCATGTCTGGAATAGGGTTTGAAGCTATGGCAATTTGATTTTTAAAACATTATTTAACTTTCAAGCAAGCTCCTTTTTAAATCCCTGCCAAAGTCCTTTTATAACAAACCCAAGGACAACAACAACTGCAAAAACTTTTAGTCCCTGAACAAGCCCATGCATCATTATTGATGCGCCAAGAAGAGCACTCAGCGACATCCCTTTTCACCTCGCAGTACTTTCCTGCTACTTATAATTTACCCTCTATAAAAAGCTTACAAAAGTCAATTTTTATGCGAAGAAAATTTAATCTTATGAACAAGCTGAAAAGCAAAGTTTTATAAACCTACTTCACACAGAACATCTGGCAGAACATGTCAAGAAGCTCGCTTGAAGCAAAAATTTCGTACCTGCCAAAATATTCAATTCTTGATTTAATCAAATGCTGCTTTTTCAAGCCATCTTTTATAACAAAGAAAAACCTCTGGTCTTCTGGATATGTCCCAAACCTCTGGTAGTAGATGTTCAAAAGCTGTCTTCTCAACCCATCAGAAAAAATCTCTGGCTGCCTGTCATATTCCAAGCAAACACCGTCTTTTTGAGCAAACACACCGCTGAGCAAAATTCCACTTGACTTTGGCTGCTGCCCCTTGCATGAAATTTTCTTCAAGTAAATACCTTCAAACAAGCCATTTAATGTTTCATAAACCTTTAATATGTTCTGTGCGACAAGTTCTAAAAAAGGTGTTGCAAGGTATATTCTAAAATCTTCAAACACCCATACGCCATCTTCAACCTCTTTTTTGTTCTTTGTTTTAATGGGAGAGATGGTAAACTGCTCGGTTGCAAGAAGACTTTTCAAAACTTCATATACCTTAGAGTAATAAGAGGATGGCAAAAACACGCCATCCTCCCTTGCCCAGAAATGAAATGTAAAGTATTTTGCCACTTTTTCATCACAGCCCATCATTTGATAGTTACCTTTATCCAGCCTGGTACTGTCCAGACCTGTCCGTTTTTGAACACAAGCCTCCTTGTCTTTGGGAAAAGCTCAGGATAAATCTTTGACTGTCTGTCAACTTTTGCAAGTTTTTCAAAGTGGTTTTTGTTGAAAAATATTCCGACAGTCTTTGAAAGATATCCAGTGGAAAATCCTATCTGAATCAAAAACTGGTTCTTATCAAGAGAATTTAGAACATTCAAAAGCTTCTGATACTCCGAAACAATCTGAGCTTGCTTATATCTTGTGTAAAAATTGATTTCCCTCTGGATGTAATCTTTAGAGACAGCTTTCAAAACATCTGCTAAAAACTCTGTCGGAGAAGTTGCTGTAGCATTCACACCGATTTTTTCTTTTATCCCTCTGACAACTTGATTGCCCTCAACAAAGTCTTTTTCAATCTTGATGCTGCCGATAAGTTTTGCACCAGGCTTTATTCCTTCTGCAATTATAGAAACAGCTCTGTCCGGGTCATCTTCATTGCTTCTGCCAGCAAACCATTTAACCTGGCCGCCACATATGTTCATAACCTTTATTTCATAAACACCTGCATTTTCAGAACTTACAAAATCGCTATCGCTTATTTTAAGATGCTTAAACGGTGACTCGTAAGGGGTTGCAAAAATTTTTTCTTCCGCGTCTTTGCTGACATATTTGGGATCAACACTATTTCTTCTATCAGCAGAATTCAAAGTCTTCTGGTACGCACTTGAAAGATCATTCTCATACAGCTGTATAAAGTTCCTGTTCAAAGCCTTTGTCACAAAAGACCTTATCGCACCTTTTAAGGATGAGCCTGGAATATAAAACCTGCCTGCGCTCTTGACAAAAGGAACAACTTCTTTTGAGAGCCTTTTAACCCCTTCAAGTTTTAACTTGTACTTTGAAGAATTCTTAAAATCTATGTTATAGCGCGCCAAAACATCTTTTATATTAAAATCCCTGCCACCGGTTGAAAGCCCGCGCGAAAGCTCATCAATAAAACTTTCCTTGAAAAGATTTTCTTCAAGCAGTCTGTCAAAGTTTATAAAATACAAATAATCTCCATCTTTGACAAACTCAAAACTCTGGATTTTGTCCTGCCCACCAATTATTGTTGGGGTCAAAACTTCTATCTCATAAGTCCTGCTTTCAAATGGTTCATGAGCCAATCATCATCACCCCTTCCGGCAGGGGAAGCAAAAACGCAAGTGCAAAACAATATACCCTGTGCTGAGAAAACTTCTGTGGTGTCACATCAACCACCCTGCCGCAAACTTTCCCTGAAAATACAGTCCCTTCTGAAAATACTCGCACAGCTTTTCTCTTTATACCAAGCCCTGCCTTTGAGTAAATGTAGCCGCTTCGCGTCAAAATTTCGTAGCTGATCGCGCTCTTTATCTCATCTTCACTTTTAGGATTTACAAGTGACAGGCTCATGTAGTACTTTGCGTTGTCATTTTCTTCTGGCATGCTACTTTCTTCAAAATTAGCCTCAAAGCTTCCAAGCCCGCAGGTTCTGTCGCCGCCAAGTCCTTCGTCTCCCAAAAGCCTTATTGCTGCTTTGATTTTCTCTTCCAAGCTCTGGTCGTTTATTCTGAGATAAAACCACAAACCCGCACTGCTTTCAAACTCAAAGTGAGAAAAATAGTAAATGTTTGAGGAAGAACTCAGCCTGTCTATTGAAACCCTTGCCCTTTCTTTGACTTTTCCTAATGAGATTGCTTTTTTGCTTTCAACAAATTTGTAAAGCATATCTTTGGGCAGCAAGAAACTCCCTGCTACTTTGTATTTATCTGGAAAATTGTAAAGCAGGTCGTTTTCTCTTATGAATTTTATCTTTTTTAGTTCTTTATCATTTTCAACCTCGATTTTCCCTTCATCTTTGTAATGATGAAGGTTCAAACCTACCGGTTTTGGAACAAAAAACTCGCCCTGAACATACGGCATGGTAGATGAAACCTCAAAAGGCGGACTTTTTCGCAAAAAACCATCTAAAAGTTCATTTGTGCTGCTATTCCCATACAGCAAAGAGTATGCGTTTATTATTCCTGACATTAGCGTGTCTGAATGTGCAAATGTCTGGGTTATGTTGTATATCTTCTCCTTTTCGCCGATGTGAAGGGGGTTGGTAAAGCGCATTGATACCCTGTACAGTTTTCCTTTGCTCATCTTTATCACCTTTTTAAACAACAAATTCTAATTTGTTGAAAGCTTTAACTGGTCTAAACTGTCTGCTTTTGCAATTGGTTTTAGGTCGCTACTATCCTTTTCATAGTCGCTTGAATCTTTATAAACTATTTCAATGTCCACAAACTTGACCTTGCCGTTTCCTCTTGAACCCTGTCCGCCCAAGTAATCATCTTCTAAAAGCTTCATCGCTTTGATAAACTTACTCAAGTAACGCTGACCATCATCGCTGCCGTCAACCTCGTACCTGTTGACAACAAACTCTGCCAAAAACTGCGCACCTGCCGGTACTCTTTCGCTCTGTCTGGGATTTGCCTTTGAGGTTATTCTGTCTATGTTGTTTTCAAACTTTACTTCTGTCCACTCAAGGTCAAGGTTCTCTTTCATTTCATCTGTGATTGAGCTTTCTATCAGCTTTGCATCGCGAACAATGAGCCTTGTAGGGATGACTGCGTCTGAAAAGTCTTTGCCCTCTGCGTTAGGATTTCTTATAAATTCCTCTTTGGTAACATGCTTGCCGTGGTTTCGACCAAAAAGACCACAAACAGGACAGTCTATATCTTCACACATGTGAATACATATCTCTGGTTTTCCGCTTCTTTTAACTGATACAATAAGCAAATTATCCTTTACCTTGCCCTCAGCAAACTCCATTAAAGCCCTCATCTTACCCTTGAGAGAAGAACCTGGAATGTAAGGCTTGCCTTCTGCATCTTTCACAACTGAATTGTCAATTCCGCCTATCTCAATGCTGTTGTTGCCCTCACCAATGTGAAGACCTGTAACAGCTTTAATCTTGCACTTTATAATGTATTTTCCTTTTAAGATTACATCCATGGCAATACTTTCCCCCTTTTGAGATTATTATTCTTTACCACCGAAGTACTTGTGATATGCAACAGCTGCTTCAAAAAAGTCTTTAAACCTGTTTAGAGCCTCTGGGCTCTTTTCTGCAACAGGTAAAGCTTTGTTAATTATTTCCTGAAAGTCTTTCATTTTATTAAATCTTCCTGCTGTGTATGCAAGTTTTGCTTTCAAAAGCTTTAATTTGTACTTATAATTAGCATCTTCTGGCGAAAGCCTCTTTACCTCAGTGAATACCTTTCTTATCTGAGTAACAGTAACTCCAGATTCTTTCAGAAGCTGCCCTGTCTTTTCGGCAACATCTGAAAAAGCCTTGCCGTCCTTGTCTTTTTCAGGGTCAATAGCAGTCTCAATCTTGCTCAGAATATCATTTTTCAATGACAATGCAACGTTACCACCTTGTGCTGGCATAACCACTTCACCCTCTCCCATAAAATTAATTTTTATCTTCTCAGCTCAAGTTCAGCCCAGCGTGCTGCCAGGTAAGAGTGTTTGTAAAGAGTATTTGTCTTCTTATCAATAATTTTGTCTAAAACATCTTCAAGCTCGGCTGAGAATTTGGAATGTCTCTCTTTCAGTCTTGCCATGAAATACACAAATCTCCATGCCTTGAATAGTTCTTTTTGGGCCTGTGCCACTTTTTTAAGATTGCAAACGGCATAGATGCCGTTTATAAGCGCTTTTGAGACGTTCTTGTTCCCAACAAGGTCAGCAATTGCTTCTTTGAGCTTTTTCAAATCTTCAAACTCTTCCCAGCCAACAAAGTTTGCACCAAATGCAAAACAGTCCTTTTTCTTTCCATCTTCTCTTTCATACTCTTTTGCCTGGTCCAGATGATCACCGCAAACCATCGCTACCCTGTAAATGGGGTATTTTTTATCTGGTGCTATTTCAAAGCCCATCGAAAGGGTAACGTCTGGGTTGTGGCAAGAAAAGTTTCTAAACTCTGTGTAAATTTTATACGCTATCTGTGGAAGCACATCCCACTGGCCAAGTATGCAAAAGTCATCCCCGCCTGCGTAGATGACCATGATATTACCATCTTGCTTTTTTACCAGTTTATTGAAGTAGTAGCCAAAGAAAAGCGAAAACTCCTCCGATAGAGTCATTACTCTTGAAATTGAATTATCTTTCCCAAGACCATCTTTAAAGATGCTTCCAAGATTGTCAACATCGCCTCGAACAATGCCCCATGTTTTAATTCCTTTTGCTGACTCTGCTATGTCATCTATAAGCATCAATACTTCTTCATTTACATCTTTGAACGGTACATGGGTTGAGATGTCAAGGTCTTCATAAAACTCGCTCTCAAAACCCTGCTTTGAACCTTTTTGCCCTCTTTCAATTTCTTTTTTCTTTATCTGCAAATCTTCTATCCTGCTTCTGTCCAAAATCAGCGTGTTCGCAACGCTTTCATAGTGATTGGAAAATTCAATGGTTCTGCCAAACGCTTTAAGCACATTGTGAATGTTAAAAAATTCTGAAAACTCTTTTTCTTCTCCCCATGAGTCTATAATGAACAAACTTTTCATAAGCTCATCGCCAAGCTTTACAAAACTGTCACAAAATCTACAATAATCTGGGTTATCTTCCTTTGGCTCTATCTTCCTTCCACAGTGAGGGCATTTTAGGTCATGGTCTTCCCACGACTCGAAAAATTCCATTTTCTTCTCTTCCAGCACATTCTTGAGCTTGCAAGCCTTCTTTTTCTGGATATTCCTTGAGACCCTATCAAAACAGTCTCCAAAGTTGCGTGCAAAGTCGTAAAGATCAACCTCTGCAGCTTCTAAAAGCACGTTAAGTGCTCCTCTGTGCGCAGAAAAGAGAATTTTGTCGATTTTTTGTTGATAATGTGAAATTTTTTCCATAAAATACCTCGGCATCAAAAGGTAAAAGTGCCCTCCACCGTTGTATATAAGATTGCATACTGGCATGTTTTCTTCTTTTAGAATGTATCTTGCAATGGTGTCAAGCAAAAATGAGATGTAAAATGATTTTGCCTTTAGTGCTTTCAGAGCACCGTCCATACTTGTGTCAAAAACAAAGTCTTGAATTCCAGAGACATCGCCTTTCACAAGGCAAAAGTATGGGTAGTCACCTTTTTTTATCACAGATTCATTTCCAGGCAAAAGCTTTGTGTTGATTGCCTCCAAATCTCTTATTCTTTCATTTTCCTGCGAAAACTCTTTTTTCAGCTGCCTGTCCAGGCAAAATGCAATTGCAGCAGTTGATTTGCTGTGCGCCCAGAGAGAAATATCAGGCTGCGAATGGTAAAAGGCTGATGGTACATTGTATGTGTAAATTCTAAGCAAGTTGTAAACGGCTGTTGCAAAGTCTTCTAAGTCAAATGAACTTTCAAAGCCATCTCTCAAAATGCTTATCTTCCTTGAAAACTCTGCCCATAGGCTTTGGTAATCTTCTTTTGCACTTGAGCTAAAACCTTCTATAGGATTTTCAACATTATACCTTTTCTTGAGAAGCTTATAAAAAGGCTTTTTCGGTTCTTTTTTATCTCTGTCAAGGCTTATCTGGGACAAAACAGAAATTAAGTACTTTGACTTGTCACCTGTTGATTCTTCTTCGCTTATGTCTTTCCTGTCAACTTTTGCTGAAATCTTGTCAGCAACGCTTATTAAAAGCTGCTGGTATGAAGATGGTCTGTGATGATACAGAACAAGAGATGTGACTCCTTTTAAGCTTTCTGGCAAAAAATGTTCGACAAAAAACGCGCCCCACTCCTGATGTCGCGGAGCATACTTCCCTTCTGCCTGGTAAAATGCTTCATATTCTTTTGAGATGTTCTTTTTAGCATCTGGATTTTCTGTTCTTATATAAAATTTGCCGATATCGTGCAAAATCGCGCCAAGAAAGAGAGTATAGTCAAAGTTCCTATCTTCTTCTCTTTGATGAGCACTGTAAAAAATCATCTTTCTTGCCCACCTTCTTTTTTGTTGTGTATTCGACAGATTCAGTAACAAAGTTACACTTTATTCCATTATACAACAAAATATATTTGAAGAAAAGATTTACAGTCAAAAAACCTTATCTTAGTTCGAGCAGTTTTTTTCGATTATATAATAAAATACACTCAGTTTTGTAAACTGCAAAGTTCAAAAAATATGCGAAGTTGAAATTGCTATTTTCCAAGCAATAGCGATTCGATTTGCTGAGATCTGGAATATTTGTGGCAAGGAAAAGGGCAGCGCTGAAATTTTATTCATTGTTTTTGAATATTTTGCGTATTTTTATTAATTTTGACCAAAAGTCATATCCGTCGACCTCAGGTGCAAAATTTTAAGAAGCTGATTTGTATTCGGTTTCATGCATGTGGACTGTAGGTTTGAATGGATTTCTGGCAGCAGCTGGATAGACGGAAAGGTTTGAAAGGCTTCTTTTCTTTTATGCAACTGGGTTTGTGTTGATTTTGAGGGGATGTATTAAAATAAAAACATTGACAGGGGTGCATAAAGTTGATATAATAAAATCAAGCTTTTCAACCTGTTTGTAGCCTTCCCTTTGGGGATTGAAACATAAGCATGGTTTCAACATAACGTATGCTAACTGCAGTTTGTAGCCTTCCCTTTGGGGATTGAAACCCTCTTGTTTTGGTTTAATGCTTCACAACTCCACACTTAGTTTGTAGCCTTCCCTTTGGGGATTGAAACAGAAGAACAAGGAAAGGGGGTATTACGATGACGGTGTGTTTGTAGCCTTCCCTTTGGGGATTGAAACTTTTTGTCAATTATCCTTGCCATCCTATCAATTTCGAGTTTGTAGCCTTCCCTTTGGGGATTGAAACGATGCTTATCGCTATGGGATTTAATGCAGAAGAGGCAAGTTTGTAGCCTTCCCTTTGGGGATTGAAACGCTAATAAGACCTCACTTGCTCCAAGCCTTCTAAGAGTTTGTAGCCTTCCCTTTGGGGATTGAAACGGGTATGCAACGTTAGGTGTTACAGTAGAGTATGGAGGTTTGTAGCCTTCCCTTTGGGGATTGAAACTCAAATCCCAATGCGTTGGATTACTCCCTTCTACATGTTTGTAGCCTTCCCTTTGGGGATTGAAACGTCTTTTCAGATATAATGGGCTTGTCTGATATTGTTAAGGTTTGTAGCCTTCCCTTTGGGGATTGAAACACAGAATAGAGGGTGATTGATAATGGAATTTTACCTGTTTGTAGCCTTCCCTTTGGGGATTGAAACATTTGCTTTTTGTATTCTCGATTTACATAGCAAGCGTTTGTAGCCTTCCCTTTGGGGATTGAAACTCTTCAAATGCTGCTCCAATAAGCCCGTCCAGTATACTGTTTGTAGCCTTCCCTTTGGGGATTGAAACGCTTCTTCATAAGTGAATTCTTCCCTAAGATTTTCGGTTTGTTTGTAGCCTCCCCTTTAGGGATTGAAACGCTAACTGCTTATCTCTCTCTTGAAGCTGCGCTTCTAATGTTTGTAGCCTCCCCTTTGGGGATTGAAACAGTTTCACCAGGAATCCAAAAGGTGCAATGGCATCTGTTTGTAGCCTGCCCTTTGGGGATTGAAACCCATCCAGAATGGCTGGGATACGCTCGCCGAGTTCCAGTTTGTAGCCTTCCCTTTGGGGATTGAAACTGGTGGATATTGACAAGATAACAAGAATTGAACCTTAATTTGTAGCCTTCCCGTTGGGGATTGAGGAGGGAGGGGGTTGTAGCCTTCCCGTTGGGGATTGAAACCCGCATAAGGTGAGAGACTTGTCATAAACTACAGTTTATAGCCTCTTCTTTGGGAATTGGAAAGAAAAGAGGATAAGCCACCTCTGGGGAATCTAAATAAGTAAGGTTTCTTTTTTTTTATAGTTAGTATGATAGGATTGCAAAAAGGGTTAAACAGAAGAGAGTGGAAGCTATGGGTGAGTTTATATTAAATGTTGCAAGACTTTTGGATGAGGCAAAGACAAGAGATTTTATGGCAGGTAAACTTGAAGGGAAGATTGAAGGAAAACTTGAAGGAAAACTTGAAGCAACAATCGAGTTTGCGAAAAGATTAATACAAAAGGGTTTTAGCGATGAAGAGGTTGCAGAACTTACAGAATTGGAGATTGAAAAAGTTAAAGAGTTGAGAAAATCCATGGTAAATTGAGATGGTTTAAACATAAAATAGTTAGGGGGTTGTCCAAAACGATAGTTGGATTGGTCAAAAAACATTTCTTTGTGTTATTTTCGTAGGTTTGTACCCTTCCCTTTGGGGATTGAAACATTTAAATTTTCTTCTCGCACACATTCGCATAAAAATTGACCTTTTTATAACAGAATAAAATGTTTTAAAATGTTTTTCGCTGCAGCTTGCAGCTAAAAAGTAAAAAAAAGGAGGAAGAAGGCTTAAACTCCTGGTGGGATTTCAGAATGCCAATCGAAGATGATTATGTGACACTCTTTGAGCTAATTAGAATGCTAAAACATGCAAGGCTTGTCTTCAAAGCGTTGATGGCTGCAAAAAGATACTTAATGTAAAAATCACCCTGTCAAGCTTTGCTTAAAGTTCTACTCAAGTCTTCTTTTCAGCCAGCAGTTTATATCATTAAAATTAACATTTAAACTATATCTTACTAATACCCTGTCATCTTCTGTTCTAACTTCTGTTGCATTTCTCTCAAATCCGCTGTGTGCAAAAAAGTTTCTTGGGTCAATTTCACCTGCTGATTTGTCTGGGTCAATTATTCTGTAAAGCCCTGTCCATGTGGAGATATCACCTATCTGTTTTAATTTTTCCTGTGTATTTGAAACTTCATTGCCAAGCATTACTATGTTTGTATGAAGTCTAAAAATCAAATAAATCTCCGAAAAACTGTTCTTGACAGTCTCTATATCAATTCCTGTATCATGACAGAACATGGTCACATTGTACTTTTCCAGCACGTTTACAATTCCAATGTAAAATCCTAAACTCAAAACTGCATCTATGTAAGCTCTTTTGTTGAGGTTGGGAGATTTTTGATAGTCACTGCAAAGCCGGGCTTTAGCATGGTCAATTAGCTTAAAAGTCTCTTCTTTTATCTCATCTGCAGAGTGATAGTGCTGGTAGTAAAGATACAGGGGAACATTGTTTTTAATAGCCGAAAATAAGAGACAGAACATTTCTATCTTCTCTTTTAGTTTTTTACGCTTTTCCCTTGCCTGTTGTTTTAGTTTGACTGCTTCTGAGCCTTTTGAATTGTTGTTCGGGTCAGGGTAGATTTCTCTTAAAAATGAAAAATTATAGTCCGCTGCCTCCTTGCTCTTTATTGGTGATGAGAAGAACGCTGTAAATCTTTGCTGCTGGATGTGTATCTCAAAACTTTTTGCTGAGCTTCCTATGATCGGGTCAGAAAAAGTGATATATATTTTTGGGGATTTAGTATCATCAATCCAATTAACAAGGTGCGAAAAGACAGCAAAATGCCTTGCAGCTTCTAAGATGGCAGAGATGTAGATGTTGTGCCCGCTTGAGATGTCAAGGTAAAGCTCTTCAAGTTCACCTTTTAGGTATCTTTCTATCATATCAAAAAGAATTTCAAGTACAATGTCATCATAACTTGCATCAAGAGATATTCCTAAATACTCGCCAAGAGAGTGAACAATCAGCTTTTCGTCTCTGTTTCTTTCAAGTTCTATTCTGTCTATAAATTCATGTGGATTTTTCAGATAATTTGATGGGTCTTTGAAAATATCTACAAGCTCGTTTTTAAGCTCCTCTGGCTGGATGTACTCTGGAAGCTTGCTGTTAAAAACAATGCTCACAGGATAAATAATAACAGTTTTTGCTTCATAATTTCTTTTGCGCAAAAAGTCTCTCAGGACAATTGATGAAAGCTCAGCTTTTCCACTTTCATCAACCTTTTCTCCATGAAAATTTTTGATATAAAACTCTTTGGTAGCTTGTGCAGGATTGTCAAGCCTTCCAACTTGATATATTACTTTCATCTGATTTGCTCCTTTCTTTATCTGAAAATCTTTTTTGTAATATTGCTAAGTTCCTATCTTTTTTGATTCAATTATACATTATTTTTCACTCTAAAAAAAGAAAAAGCTGCAAAGAAAAGCAATGCTGCCCTCTTTACAGCAATGTCCTCTGTTTTATTCTTTTAATATGATCTAAAACCTTCTTTTCAAGAGAGCTGTTAGTATTTTTTTCTACAAAATTGATTTGTTGTACACAAAAATCAAGTTGAGATATTCTTCTTTCCTGATTTTTATCCTGTTCCAAAATATGGCTGATTTCAAGCTTTTTAGAACCATCTTTTTCCCTTATTCTTATCTCATCTTTTTCAAGGTCAAGTGCGCTGCACAAAAGAGGTGAGTTGACATCATATTTTTGAGCGTTTTTGATTATTGAATTTCTGCTGAAGTTTGCGTAGCAGTACACACAAAAGTGTTTGCATGTGTTGAATATTCCAAGGTCTATGCTCTGCACACATCCGCAAGCTTTTCTTTGATTGTTGTCTTTTCTATATTCTTTATCTTGAAAACCTTTTTCTTTTCTGAGATCATTTATAAGATCACCATCTACACAGTGTGCTTTTTTCAGCCCAAGATATTCGACCGGCACATCTTCTGCACAGGTCTCAACGCTGAGGTTATATTTTTTCCCAATACTGCCTATTGCACTAAAGAGGTTGTAAAGATCATTCTGTTCAAGCCTCTTGGCATTTATTTTATTCAGCTCATCTTCTGCCTTGCTGTAAAAGTCCACATAGCTTATTATACACTTTTGAGTATAAGGAGAAAGCTTTTCACTAAGCTCTTCAAACTTTTCTTTGTGGTAGTCCAGAGGCATCTTATCAGTGATAATTATTGGGTCATACCGCCAGATAACCCTCTTTTCCCCTATCATATCTGAAAGTTTTATAAAAGTCTCAATGACCTCATCCTTATTCGGAATTCCCGGTTCAAGGTCTTGAGCATAAGGTGTGATTGTAAATTGAAAATAATAAATGTATTCATCCAGATATTTGAGCTTGTCCAAAAAATTCTTAGGATTTTTTGTCCAGAAGACTATGGCATCAACGTCTTTTGGATGAAGCGATACAGCAAAAACCTGGGTTGGTCTCATAGGATTTCGATACATTGCAAATCCTTCTTTTATTCTATTTATAAACCAATCGCCAAAAAAAGCTGGGATATCTGTCCTTCTGCTTGCACTTATAATCATCCAAATCAACTCCTCACTCAAATCAAGATATCTTCATTTTTAATTAGCACAAGCTGGGCACTTCGGTATTCGTACCAAATCTCAAAATAGTTTTTCAAATCCGCTGGGACATTTCCCATGTCAACTTCACATTTAGAGTGAGCACCGCCAAATTGAAGGCTTGGATCATTTCTATACGGAAAGTAATATTTGAACACTGATATGTTGCGGCTGTGCCAAAACTTGTCAGCCAAAGGTTCAAGGATATCACGACCCTTGACTTCATCTGGATTTCTTTCAGCATAGCTCTGCAGCACATTTGTATCATTAAAAACTATCATGGTTGATTTTGGCAATATTTCGAAAGCTTTTTGCACAAACTCTTCTGCAAATCGCTTTACAGAACTTACAGGGTGGTATTTTGCCATGTCCGATAGAACATACTGAAATGAGATGATATTAGGCTTTTCATTTTTGATAATTTCTTCAACTTTTTGAACTTCACTCATTACATCTATATAAGTAATTCTAAATCTTGACAAATTGTGCTTTTTCTCATGCTTTGTTATAAAATCGTGAATATCTTTCCAGAGCATGTTCTTCTCAAGTCCATGGTACTCAATTTTTTTATATGGCTTATATGTCTTGAAGTAAGCTTCAAATGCAAAAAGGTCTGTGCACGGTCCGCATCCAATCGAAAGAATTCTGGGATTGTCTGGAAGTCTATGGCTAATCTGGTGAAGGAGAGTAAAAAGTTCTCCAGCATGTTTGAGAGAGTATCTCCCGCAGTAATAGTATATCATATTCTTGCAATCATAATCACGAACATTGCCATTGTTCTTCCTTTTGAAGTGAACCTTTGGAAGACATCTTTCGCAGTTGCTTTCTCTCTGGAAGAGCGAATTTAAAGAGCTAAGACATACTGAAGAGTGTCTTTCCTTTGCCATTCTCATAACGTCATATACAAGCAGACACACTTTTTATCACTCCCCTTTTGAAGCTGGAGCTCAAAAGACAGAAATAATTTTAAGAGATGCTTTCAGGCAGTTTAAGGTCAAAAAATTTGCGAAGTTGGTGGGAAGGGAAGTAAAAAACAGTGAAGATATTTCTGTCCTGATAGGGTATATGGAAAGGGAACAGAAAATAAATAAGGGCAGCTTTAAACTGCCCTTTTACTTCATACTCATTAAGCTTGCTAAGTGATGCACAGCAAAGGTTACATTGGTGTAGCCTGCGGAAGTGTAATAGATTTTGACCTTCTCAAGTTCAGAGTACATGTAGGTTAAGCCTTCTTCATAAAACGTAATGTGCTCACCCTCGCTTGAGCTTTGAGTTTCATGTGTGAAATTTTTGACTATTTCCTTGGCTGCCACAAATACTCAACAGATGATTTTTTCACAACTGGCTGAGGGTACAGGCTCATAAGCTGCTGGATTTCCCTGTCAATGTCGCATCGAACTTTCAGTCCAAGCTCTTTTGCTTTTTCGTAAGTGATTGGATAGTCGTGAGTCCACCTGCCTTCAACAAGCTGGGTTGCTATATTTTCAGCAACATCATCCGGGTAGTTTTCGCTCAAAAGCTCCAAAACAGCATCTTTGGTTTGCCTCAGTGCCTTTTTAGCAACGTCTGCCAAAATCAGAGTTTTGTCGTCAATATCCGCAATTGGCTTTTGCTTCACAACCTCCAAGATAGACACAGCCGGGAACTCACCTATCTGCGGGTCAACAGGTCCCAAAACAGCATCTGGTGCCATTACAATCTCGTCTGCTGCAAGAGCAATGAGCGTTCCGCCTGACATTGCATGGTGCGGAACGTGAACTGTGACCTTGCCCTTGTGTCTTTTTATAGCCCTTGCAATCTGAAGCGATGCCAGCACAAGCCCGCCCGGTGTGTGAAGGATTATGTCAAGCGGAACAGATGGGTCTGTCATTGAAATTGCGCGGATGACCTCTTCAGAGTCGTTTATATCAATGTACTTGTAAATTGGAAAGCCAAGAAAACTCATTGTCTCCTGCCTGTGGACAAGCAGTATTACCCTTGAGCCTCTTTTCTTTTCAATCCTTGCAATGAGCTTCTGCCTTGCAGACTCAATCATTCTCTGTTTCATAATTGGCTGAAGGGATGTGGCAATGACATAAAGTATTAGTAAATCCCAAAAACTCATGTATCATCTCTCCTTTGTGATTTTTGAACTTAGAAATATCTGTAATAGAATATCTCATCATCAAAAAAGTTATGGTATCTTCTGTATCTTTTCTTGAACATATTGATTGTAAGAACTCCAAACACAAATCCGCCTATGTGTGCCCACCATGCAATCCCGCTTCCAAAGACAGGCCCAAACAGCTCCAGAATTCCAGATGATACCTGCGACAAAAACCATAGGCCAAGGAAGAAGATAGCCGGGATTTCGATAAAAAGAGGTATAAATCCAAGAGGAATTAACGTCACGATTCTTGAGAGCGGGAACATCAAAAAGTATGCACCCATCACACCTGAGATTGCGCCTGATGCTCCCACTGTTGGGATGGGTGAGTTTGCGTTGAAAAACCAGTGGGTCAAAGCCGCTGCAATACCGCTCAAAATGTAAAATATCAAAAACCTAAAATGCCCAACCCTGTCCTCGACATTGTCGCCAAACAGCCATAAGCTCCACATGTTAGATATAAGGTGCATCCAGCTTCCGTGTAAAAACATTGATGTAATGATAGACCAGATTGAGACGCTCGCTGCAACCACAAATCCGTGAGATAGAAGCTGGGTAAAGCGCTCTGGAACAAATCCGTACCTGAAGACAAACTCCTGCGCAGCTTCTTGCGGCATTGACACCTGGTACAGGAACACAAAAACGTTGATTAATATCAGCGTCCATGTCATAAACGGTTTTTCCCTGCTCGGGATGGTGTCTTTTAAGGGAATCAATTTTTTTTGCCTCCTTTTTTAAATGCTGCTTGTGTTCTCGTATTTTTTATACCCATTTTTTATATTTTTATTCTTTTGTCCTGTTTGAAACGTCAAATTTTGCAACTCTCTCATAGCATTTGTCTCTATTAAATTTTTCACTTATCTCTAAGATCATGTTTGGAGACATAAGTTGAATTTTCTATATTTTAATTTGATTATATGATAAACAAAAAATATTTATTAGAGAAATTACCTTTTTCTGGTTATCTACTTTATTGGCTTAATGCGTTGACATATTTATTTTTTTTTGTATATTTATGGCTAAGAGAAATACTTTTCACAGGGAGGGTCAAGTGATGAAAAAGAGATTACTTGCTTTCTTGTCGTTTGTCATTCTAATAAGTTTTGCCCTTGGTGTTGTGGCATCTTCACCTACAAACTACAAAGTTCTTTATGAAAAGCTCTTGAAAGACTACAACGTGTTAAAAAGTGAAAACCAGAAATTAAAAAATGAAGTTACAACCTTGAAGAAAAAAACTGATGATCTGCAGAAAAAAGTAACGTCTCTGCCTCAATTATCCTACTATGACATTGTAGTCAATGGTGTTCCTACAGCTCAAAAAGTGCCCTTTATAAGTTACGGTGGAAGAAGGTATGTTCATTTTGATTCTATGCTAAAAACATTTTTGAATGTTGGAGACACAGGTTATATCTTTAATGACCAAACGAAAAGAGTTGAAATAGGGGCATTTGTGAAGAACAAAAATGGAGTTTGGTTAAGTGACTTGGAGTATTTTGATAGAGAAGGAAGTTATAATGGTTTTGGTTTCAATGCAACTGATATTGTTGTAAATGGTAAAAAATTCTATAAAAATATATGGTGGAAGTTCCATGGCTGGAAAGGATACAAATTTAATCTCACATATAAACTACATGGAAAATACAAGAAGCTTCAATTTAAATATGGTATCGATGATGATTCAGATAAAGGAATACAAGCAGCTGTTCGAGTGTATGGAGACAATGAAATTCTTGGAGAGTTCAAAACCGAACTTTATGATGATCCTGGCTTGGCAAGTATAGATTTAACAGGAGTTAATTATTTGACTCTTGAGTTTGAAACATTAACTAATAGCAGTGGTGGATATAACTGTATTATTACCATATGCGACCCATTACTTATTCCGTAAATGCAGAAGCGGAGCGCAGTACGCTCCGCTTTTTATGTTTTTGTCTTTCTCTTTTCACAACTTTCTAAAATATTTAAGTCCTCTGAAATCACAGGTGGAACAATATAAGGTTGCTTTAACATTTTGGATAAATCATTATCTCTACATCCTAAAGCATATGAAATTAAATCTTTATAGTCCTCTTTATATTCTTCGGGGGATGGAATTGGCAAACCTTTTTCCTTTGCTGTTTCAATCCAGCACTTTATTGCATCTTGAACATTTTCCAATGCTTCTTGGGGGGTGTTGCCGTCAGATATGCACCCAGGCAGCTTTGGAACAATAGCAATATATCCACCACCATCTTCCTCTGATAGCTTTATAATCTCCACTTTATAATCCATTTTTATCACTCCCAAAATTGTTTTTTAATTCATTTATAAGTTTCAAAGCTTTTTTAACATAATACCACATTTGATATCATTTTTATAAGCAATTTTCAATCAAATTTTTTACAGCATTCTATTTTCAAGAATGTAATACTTAACCAAAACGGAGGACTTCAACTCCCTCTTGACAGATACAATAAGTTGCTGATATATTTTAAGTAAACCATATCATAATAATAAGTTTACATTTGGGAGGTATGAAAATGGAAAGTGCAAAGAGCACAAGTACTACAAAGATGCTGGTTTTATCTGCTCTCTTTACTGCAATAGTTGCTGTGTGTGCGCAAGTTTCAATTCCAATTGGCCCTGTTCCATTTACACTGCAGGTTCTGGCAATTTTCTTGGCAAGCCTTGTTTTGCCGCCAAAGTATGCGTTTTTGAGCCTTCTTGTATATGACCTTTTAGGGGCTGTGGGCGTGCCTGTGTTTGCTGGATTTACCGGCGGTCTATCTAAATTTGTAGGACCCACTGGTGGGTATTTGATGGCATTCCCGATTGCAGCGTTTGTTACAAGTTATATAAATACAAAAAAGCCAATAAAAAATGAGGCAGCAAATGCCTCAGTGGCACTTATTTTAGGTCTTGCAATCATCTACATCTTAGGATTTTTGTATCTGTCGTGGGCTGCACACATGACACTTAAAAAAGCTTTTGCCGCTGGTGTTGCACCGTTTATAATTCCTGATGTCATAAAGCTTGCAATTGCGTATTTGATTGCCCGCGCAATAAAAAGTCGCAAAGTCCTGAATATCGCATAGCCTCTTTTTGGTTTGCAATCATGTACTCTAAGGCACTTTTTTTCCCCACCAGCACAACAAGCTCTTTTGCACGCGTAACTGCCGTATACAGAAGGTTTCTTGTCATCAAAATAGGGTAGGTCTCAACAACAGGCATCACTATGCACCTGAATTCAGACCCTTGCGATTTGTGAACAGTCATGGCATATGCAAGCTCCAGGTCGTCAAGCAGCGAAAAGTCATAATACACGAGCTTTTCATCGTCAAACAAAATCTCCAGCGCACCTTGCGCCCTGTCGATGTCTTTGACAACTCCGATGTCGCCGTTGAATATCCCTGTT
The DNA here is from genome assembly GCF_026914305.1 of Caldicellulosiruptor acetigenus. Taxonomy (NCBI): domain Bacteria; kingdom Bacillati; phylum Bacillota; order Caldicellulosiruptorales; family Caldicellulosiruptoraceae; genus Caldicellulosiruptor; species Caldicellulosiruptor acetigenus. The sequence continues at coordinate 2,681,963 of NZ_CP113866.1, forward strand.
GAACCCCTGCCCTTCTCCTCTCCTTGTACAATCTCATATTCCAGCGAATAGTTGTTTTTTATCTGCATGACCTTGTCTCCAACCCTGAACAGGTTTTCTTTATAAGCATACTCTTTTTTAGATTGATGAGGTGGGTTGAGATGCTGCTGCAGCACGCGGTTTAGGTTGTACATCCCAACAATCCCCTTTTTAGAAGGGCACAGGACCTGGATGTCTGTCATCGGGTCGCACGAAAGATAGTTTGGAAGTTTTTTGGTCACAAGCTCAACCACAGTTTTCAAAATCTCTTCCTGAGAGTTTTTCTGGATAAAATAAAAATCGCTCTCTTTTTGAAGGTGCGGAAACTCTCCTCTGTTTATTCTGTGAGCGTTGAGGACTATAAAACTATTTTCGCTCTGGCGGTACACCTCTGTCAAAGTAGTGCAGGGAACAATTTCGCTTTTTATAAGGTCTTTCAAGACATTTCCTGCACCAACTGATGGAAGCTGGTCTTTGTCTCCAACAAGCACAATTCTGGTTGACGGCTTTGTTGCAGCAAGAAGATAGTTCATAAGGAAACTGTCTACCATGCTCATCTCATCAACAATGATGACATCGCATTTTAAAGGATTGCTTGGTCCTCTCTGGAAAATGACATGTGTGTCTAAAACTGTCATCTCCAAAAGCCTGTGGATTGTCTTTGATTCTCTTTCGCAGGCTGCCTGCATCCTCTTTGCAGCTCTTCCGGTTGGTGCGCAGAGAAAAACCTTTTTGCCTTCACTCTCGAAAATCTGAATTATGCACTTTATAATTGTGGTCTTACCTGTTCCCGGTCCGCCTGTGATGATGCTAACACCTTGAGTTAGCGCCATCTTGATGGCTTTTTTCTGATTTGGTGAAAATGCAATGCCGTTTCTCTCTTCAAACAGTGAAATTTTTTCATCTATATCGGCAATGTCATCATACTCTTTTAGCATTGAAAGGATTTTATCTGCTATATACCTTTCACACTCATAGTAACCGTACAAAAACACCATATCTTGAGAGTCAACTTCATCTTTCACAACTCTTCTTTCTACCTCTAAAGCTTCAAGTGCCTCTTCTATTTTTTCCACTGGAAGGTCAAGGGTTTTTGAACAAAGCTGTTTGAGCCTATTTTCTGGCAGGCAGGTGTGCCCCTCGTTGTTTGCAGCCAGAGTCAAAAGGTTGAGTATCTTGGCAGATATTCTCCTTCTGTCATCCGGCATAACTCCCATGTCAAGTGCAAGTCTGTCAACCTTTTTAAAGTCAAGCTCTGGGAACACGTCCAAAAGAAAATATGGATTTTCCTGCAAAAGCGACAGAGCAGAAAATCCATAAAGTTTAAAAAGTCTCATTGCATGGTTCTGTGAAAGTCCGTACTGGGAAAAGATTGACATGATGTCTTTCAAAAATTTCTGGAATGCAAACATGTTTCTTATTCGCTCAACCTTTTCTGGTGTCATGCCGCGAATCTGCAGAAGCTTTTCAGGTTCTTCTTGGAGCACTCTTGCAGTGTCGTCCCCAAAGGTATCAACAATCTTCTTTGCAGTCTTCTGCCCGATACCTTTTATCACTCCAGAGGAAAGATAAAGATATATCTCATCCTTTGTCTGTGGCAAAAGCTTTTCAAGGTAGCTTACTTTCAGCTGCTGACCGTAAACAGGATGAACATAAAACTCACCGTAAACGCTCACCTTTTCGCCGATGGCAATGTCTGGCACAACTCCTACTGCTGTGAACACCTCATCGTCGCAGATTATCTCAAACACCGTATAGCTATTTCCCAAGTTCCTGTAGATTATATCGCTCACCATTCCTTGAATGTTTTGCTGCATATTGTTGATTCTTCCCCTTCAAAAATTGCAATTTGCCTGCTACATTATTTTACTCCAATCCGAACACATTCTCAAGCTCACACTCTTCTTTTATTATAAGCGCACCCTGTGACCAGATACCCTGCAGATAGTCTGTTATAACAGAAGCAAGAGTTATCCTCTTTTTAAAGTACTTCGCAGAACCAAGACATCTCAAAACAGCACCGCAGCGCAAAAGCATCTCAAAATGGTCGATTTTGTCGTCAATTCTAAATATCTGGCTCATGTTGACATAACCGAAAATGGGGTCTGTTTTCACAACTGCTTTTCTTGTCTTTACAGGAATGAATGTGGCATCCGGAAGAACAATGGGAAGAAGATTTTTCTGACCAATCCGCTGGGAGATAAGCTTTTTGATTGCCTGGCAGTCTATCGCATAAAGTGAATATAGCTTCTTGGAAAAACTTCGAATTGACATTGGCACAATCTTTTTTTCACCGCTCAAAAAAAGAATCAGCACACTATCACCATTTTCTGTGTAGTGTGGCACAAAGTATATGATATCCTTTGGAATGCTGTTCAAAGCTATCACCATCCTGAGAAAGGCTTTAATTTCCATATTTTTAAAAGTATATTTTTATTATATCGAACATTCTTTTGCATGTCAATTGTTTTTCATCTGCAAAATCTTTTCAGAGAGCTTGTCGATGCTGTCAGAAAGCTTGTCTATCTTGCTTTCAAACCTTGTGAGAAGATATATGCAAAGCACAATTGGAAAACCTATGTTGGCAATGTTGGCAATTATATCTTGCATGTTTTTCACCTCCCGTTTTGAATTTGTTTATGTACGTTTAAAAAGTTTTTTAAAAACATGCCGACCTGCCAAATATAAAAAGGTCAGGTCGGCACGCATCTTTATTAGTTCTTTATTGTCCGATTAATGTGTTTACCTCTCTGTCAACAATTCTTGCTGATACCTTCTCAACAATTGGGCTTGATGTTGCGAATATGTTCTTTTGAACAATCAAGTTCATCACGCTGTCAACCTCGGCAGCTGTCAAGTTTGGCTTTGGGTCGGGGATGGAAAGCCTGAATGTCTTGCCGTTTTGAAGTTTGAATGTTAAAACCAGAGTGAGCATGTTTTTCTCACCTCCTTTCTGCTATTTTTTTGAGCTCTCATGAAGCTGCCGCGTCAATTAGTATAAAAGCTCAAAGTTGTTGCTTCTTATAATTGTGTACAGCGGCTTTGACTGAAGGCTTGCAATTGCCTGGCCAACCTGATACACATCCATATCCTGGGCATCTGGCTTGATGTCAAAAGAGAGCGTCTTGAGCCTTATTCTTCCAGTGGATGTCGTGCCGTTTTCAAGCTTGAGTTGCAATGAGCCTATAAGTGGTTTTGCTGCCATCTTCGCCTCACCTCCTTTCTGCCTTTATTTTAAACCCTTGGTAGGGGCATTTTCAAAAATTATTCGAACGTTTGTTTGTAAAATCCAATCGATATTTTAAACCAAATCTCAATCAGACTATTTCAAATCTCAGCTGGATGTGAATAAATCTCAAAAAAATTTAAAATAATATCATCTTGAGGTTTTGTTTGCGGGGGTGCTTTGCAAAGTGAACATCAAAGAAAAGAAAGCCTCTGAATACCAGGCACTTGTAAAGGCAAATGAGCCAAAGACAAACTCTTTCAAGAACTGCATCTTGGCATTCTTAGTTGGCGGTGCTATCTGCGATGTTGGCCAGGCGTTTTTGAACCTCTACAGCAGCTTCTTCCCAAAAGATGAGGCTCAAGTTCTCACATCCATCACAATGATTTTTCTTGGAGCTTTTCTGACAGGTCTTGGAGTGTATGACAAAATTGGCGCTTTTGCAGGGGCAGGGTCCATCGTTCCAATCACAGGTTTTGCAAACTCAATTGTCTCACCTGCCATTGAGTACAAAAAAGAGGGGTTTGTGTTTGGCGTTGGAAGCAAGATGTTCTTGATTGCAGGACCTGTTCTTGTATACGGAATTTCCACATCCATACTGGTAGGGCTTTTGTATTATCTTGTGAAAGTATTTCCTGGGATATGAAAGCGAGGTAGCCTTGCGATGAAGCTTGGAAGGTCAACATACAGATTTGAATCAAATGTGGCTATATCCGACTGCTTCACAGTTGTTGGGAAAAAAGAAGGGCAGGGACCTCTTTCAATATATTTTGACATGGTCATTGAAGATGAGTATGCAGGACAAAAATCTTGGGAACTTGCAGAGGGAAAGCTTTTGAACATTGCCATTACAAAGCTTGTACAAAGAACAGGGGAAAACCCAGATAACATAGACCTGATTTTAAGCGGTGACCTTTTGAACCAGCTGTCAAGCTCACACTTTGCTGCAAGGGATTTGGACATTCCGTTTGTTGGCATCTACGGTGCATGTTCTACCTTTGCGCTGTCTGTTGGGCTTGCTTCAATATTTGTCGATAGCAGCTTTGCAAAAAATGTTATTGCCGCAACATCCTCTCACTTTTGCTCTGCCGAAAAGCAGTTCAGATACCCTTTAGAGCTTGGGACACAGAGACCTCCAACATCCCAGTGGACTGTGACAGGCGCTGCTGCCTTTTTGATAAGGCAAGAAGATAGCCTAAATAGCCCAAAAGTAACACACTTTACAGTTGGCAGGATACTTGATTTTGGAATAAAAGACCCTAACAACATGGGAGCTGCAATGGCACCTGCTGCGTTTGATACCATAATGAGGCACTTTTCTGACACAAAAAGAAGTTTTGAATACTACGACATGATAATCACAGGTGATTTGGGGTATGTCGGAAGAAAGCTTTTAGAAGAGCTTTTTAAAAAGGAAGGGATAAGCTTTTGCTCAGAGCTTTTTGACTGTGGAATTTTGATGTTCGACCCAAAGACTCAAAACACGGGTGCAGGTGCAAGCGGGTGTGCAGCCTCTGCCTGTGTGTTTGGCGCCTATCTTTACAAGCTTTTGCGTGAGCGCACATTTGAGAGGATTTTGATTGTACCAACTGGTGCTTTGATGTCTGCATCAACAGTTCAGCTTGGTGAGAGCATCCCTGTAATTGCCCATGCACTTGCCATTGAGATGGTGCAGTAAACTTGTCGAAGATTAAGATTTTTCATGAAGGGGTGGTGGGAAAAATGGAGTACCTGAAGGCTTTTTTGGTTGGAGGGCTTATCTGTGTTGTCGGGCAAATTCTTATTGACAAAACAAAGCTGACATCTGCAAGGGTGCTTGTTTTGTTTGTGACGCTCGGGGCAGTGCTGCAAGGCCTTGGAATATACCAAAAGCTTGTTGAGTTTGCCGGGGCAGGGGCAACTGTGCCCTTGCCCGGCTTTGGGTATTCATTGGCAAAAGGTGCTATCGAAGAGGTTAAAAAAATCGGGCTTGTTGGAGCGTTCACAGGTGGCGTTTCAAAAACAGCTGGCGGAATCTCTGCTGCGGTGTTTTTCGGGTATGTAATCTCGCTGATTTTTAATCCAAGGAGTAAATAGTAAAATTTGGGATGAGCTAAAACATATATCGGGTTGCATCCTTTTTTATTAGCGACACAGAATGTATTTTCTAAACCTTTCATGTCTGAAAATCTTGTGAAGCTCTACAGAACCATCTGGCCTTACAACTTCCTTTGCCACTCTTTTTGTTGTTGCATAAATGGGCACAAATCCGTTTTTAAAACACCAGCTCACAATGTAAACTGTTGCTCCAAAGTCACCCTGAACAAGGCAAAAGTTTTCTTTTTCTCCTTTGTTTTGCAGCAAAAAAGCTGTGATGCCTTCAAACATCTCTTCTGTCAGCTCTACATCTGGCGGAATGCTACTCCAAAAATCTTGAAGCTGTGGCGGAAGGCTTACAATCTCTTCAACCTGTAAAACTTCTCTTGCTTCTTTTTCTTGTTCTTCAGAAAGCTGGTGGTTGAAAATTAAAAATAGTTTGTTCAATATTACCACTTCCTCTCATAAAACTTTAACTCAATAGGTGGGTAGCAAGCAAAGACTCTTTTTATATGATACAATTGTTAAGCAAAATTTTAAAGTTCAAAAATCATGCGAGGCTGCTTGTTTATTAATAAGTATTTGTATTCAGTTTTATAACTTCCAGGTTAGAAAATTGATTTTGGAGACATGTACTATACATGCTTTTGTAATATTATTCATTATTACTGAGGTACTTATGTATTGATATGCATTTTGACTAAAAGTCATATCCGTCGACCTCAGGTGCAAAATTTTTTTAAGCTGATTTGTATTCGGTTTCATGTATGTGGGATGTGGGTTTGAACGGATTTCTGGCAGTTGCTGGATAGACGGAAGGCTTTAAAAGGCTTCTTTTCTTTGATGCAACTGGGTTTGTGTTGATTTTGAGGGGATGTATTAAAATAAAAACATTGACAGAGGTGCATAAAGTTGATATAATAAAATCAAGCTTTTCAACCTGTTTGTAGCCTCCCCTTTGGGGATTGAAACTTTTTAAAAGTTTCGAAAGGGGGGAATAGAACCAAGGTTTGTAGCCTCCCCTTTGGGGATTGAAACGAAAAAAGCTTGAGCAGAACATAGATGAGGCTATTGTTTGTAGCCTCCCCTTTGGGGATTGAAACGAAGTCAATCATATGCGGGAAAAAGAAAGAAGAAAAAAGTTTGTAGCCTCCCCTTTGGGGATTGAAACCCAGCAAGGCACACACCGGCAAATAACCGCTATCGAGTTTGTAGCCTCCCCTTTGGGGATTGAAACTCAAACAAAAAAGCAGTGTTTTTGTACACTGCTTTCGTTTGTAGCCTCCCCTTTGGGGATTGAAACCTTTGCATTAACAAATCTAATACACCCTTGAAAAAGTCCAGTTTGTAGCCTCCCCTTTGGGGATTGAAACACAAAGAAATAATAGAGAAAAGACAAGGTTCTATAAAAGTTTGTAGCCTCCCCTTTGGGGATTGAAACACAAAAGCTTTACAAACAACAAAACAAAGGGAAAATGTTTGTAGCCTCCCCTTTGGGGATTGAAACTCAACCGTTGCAAAAGTTACACCTGCCGCCGCCATAAGTTTGTAGCCTCCCCTTTGGGGATTGAAACAGAGTCAATTTTGTTTTTTAGAAGCTTATCTAAATTGGTTTGTAGCCTTCCCTTTGGGGATTGAAACGTATCCATATCAATAAAATCAATGTTTTTCAATTTTGTTTGTAGCTTCCCCTTTGGGGATTGAAACCAATAGTATACACACAAGTCCACCAACCCAAGAAGGAGTTTGTAGCCTCCCCTTTGGGGATTGAAACAGTGGTTATAAGGGATTCATTGACATAAACTGTATCGTTTGTAGCCTCCCCTTTGGGGATTGAGGTGGGGAGGGGTTTGTAGCCTCCCTCTTGGGAATTGAGGATGGAGGAGGGTTTGTAGCCTTCCATTTGGAGATTGAAACTGTTCGGAGATGGGATAAATTTTGATAGTGGTACAAAAGGTTTGTAGCTTTCCCTTTGGGAATTGAGAAGAGAGATTGAAACTAAATTCTAATGCGCATATATAATAAAAAAGGCAGGAAAGAGGAGCAATGAATATGCTTTTTTCCTGCCTACCTTTATATTTGGTTTTCTTCACTAAATCTAATCGTGACGTTAAGCATCGCAATCCTTTTTGAAAAGTACCTTTTATTAAGAATGACAAACCAAGTATAATAGCAAATACTTTTTCGCCGCAAAAAAGACCATTTCAACATAATTGACGCACAAGCAAGGTTAAAAATTACGTAAAGCCAACTTCCAATTTGAAAATGGTCTTTTCTTCTTTTAACTTAATGTCTTCTATATATCCAAATCCAAGCGCATTTTTGAGCCTTAAACCTGCATCATAAACTGTTTCAACTATGTTTTCATCACCTTCAATTAATAAAAGCCTTTCTAAGAAAGAAAACTTATTCGTGAAAGATAACTGTCAACCTCACCATCTTTGCCTTGACGCAAAACTTCATCAGTTTCATTAGAAATTCTTTTGACTCATCCCAGTGAGAACCTTGCCCAAGACCACTTCTGCAGACAAATTCCCCAATATCATGCATCAAAGCTGCAAATGCAAGAGTATTAATTATTTCTCTATACTGCGAGCCAAATTATCACAATCAGTGTAAGAGTTAAATGTATATACGAAAGATGGTCACCATGTAAAACTATTATTTTCTTCAAAAACTCTTCCCACTTGCCCTGATATACTTTATTTCTTGCATATTATCCAATCTACTTGCCTTTATGTATGAATTAGAGATGGTATATAAAGCATCTTTAATCACCAAAAAGCCCATGATACCATCTGACTTTGCAGCTTTTTTATATTTTTCCTCTACGTGTTCGGGGAGTTTAAAATCAATATCTCTATCTTCAAGAGGATGAGAAATTTTGCTTTTTAGTTCAAATCCTTTTTTAAAGTCAATTTTGTAAACGTACGCTCCACGAAAACACATAAATGGCAATTTAGCCTCTTTGTAGACTATTACAGCTAAAGCTACAATGCCTCTTTTTTTATCCAAAAGAAATGCTCTTTGGTCTTTATTATCATCCCAGTAAGCTCCAGCATCACTTCCTATTAATGTGCTGAACAGCTCTTTTGGCCTTTTTACATCTGATAGGTCATACATTGCAATTTTAATACTGTTGTAATAGCCCATTTTTTTGTATTTCTCAATTGGCTCATAAGATGTAACCAAGGCATATTTCTCATTATACGAATACAAAGATGTAGCATAGCTGGGCATGTTAAGATAGCCAAGGAGATTAGGTTTTTGTGGGCTGGAAATATCAACAACAATAAATGGGCCTTTCCTTTTTGGAATCTCAGATGTAAAAAGATTTTGCGGTGGATTGGGATATGTTCCTAAATATACTCTTTTTCCTAATGATTTTGCTGAATATATCTTTTTATTTGGAGCAAAGTTTTCAAGTTTGCCGACTATCTTCATATTGTTATCTAAAATATATACGTTGTTTGAATCAACTTCTCCTTTGAGAAGCTTTTGTGTTGAACTACACGAAGATGTAACAATCCTAAAGTAGCTACCAATCTCATCCATAGCTCCTTGGTAGACAATTTTCCCTTTTACAGTGGCATAACTCTCAGGTGCAAAACCTCCATCAGTCAGCTTAAACTTGCTCACAGTTGTGCTGATAAGACTTTGCCCTTTAAGTTCTTTTCCATCATTTTTCGCTTTATTTGATGTATTTACTTTAGCCCTACATGGTATTGCAATGTACAGATTTTTTTGAGACACAAACATATCTTCCATACCACCAAGAATTGCAATTATCTTAGCTGGTTTCAAAGTTCCAAGTTTTAAAGATGAAACTATTGTATATTCATCAAACACAAAATTCGGAACGTAGTATATCTCAGAAAAGTCTATTTGCTTTTCCCCGCCTTTTACTGCAGAGTCATAATAGCATGGCTTATAAAAATTTGGGTCGTTCTTCCAGCTGCCTTCTCCCTTTAAAAGCTCCCAGCCTTCAGACCATCTGACAGAGGCTAAATACAAAGTATCCCTTACAAGTCTTGAGTCAAATAACCGTCCATCTTGATAGAAAGTTCGGACGAGAGTTGGCTTTTTCCTATTTGAAATGTCATAAATGTAGCATGCTGTTTTTGTAAGAACACTGTCTATTGAAAGGGTTCGCAGCTTATCAAAGTAAATATTTTCTTTTAGAGAAGATACCTTTTGATACAAACCAACCACAGCAAGACATGTACCATTTACATAAATCTGACATGGCATAAAATTTTTATTCAGTATTATCTCAGTGGTCTTTTCCATTTGCCTCGGAGGATAGGCTTTTATTATAACAATCTTTCTTGTATCACCCAAGATGAAAGCTTTGTAAATATACTCCCCATCATAAGCTATCATATTGCCCTGTTTAACCACTTCATCATCAAACACTGTTTTAACAAAGTTTATACCATCTGGCATAATCATATCAAGCTTTGACCAATACCAGGTATATTTTGCCTCATATGGTCTTACATAGCCTACTTTTTGGTCAGAGTTTAAAAGTGCAGTTTCAATCTTTTTAAAATTTTCAAAGGTTTTTAAAACTGAAAACCACTGTCTTTCTTCACTTGCAAAGAACTCTCCTTTTGCACCAATAACAAAGCCAAGAAGAAATATTAGAGAAATCCCCAATCCAATTTTTCTTATCATTAGAATTTTTCACCTTCTTATTAGCTGTTTATTTTGTCTTATTTTATTATACCAATCAAGCAAATTTTATTCAATGTTCTTGTATGAAATGTAATGAATTTGACTTTTTGATACTATCTGTCTCTTTTTGATTCTGCCTTGTATTTGTTTCTGTTATAATTTTATATTCACTTTAGTTCTTTTTTCATCCCATTCAAAATTCCTTTACTACAAAATCGACAACTACAACAATTGTAAATACCTTCAAGCCATCAACAATTCTGAGCATCATATTAAAGCCCTGTGAAAACTGCTGAATCTTATCTTTTCATTCATTCACCTTCTATCTCTAAGATTTCTTAATTTAACTATATCGAAGCTAAAGTGCAAAAAAGCAAAAATTATGTTCAGAAGAACTCTGTAAATCATCCTCTTTGCATTTATTATAAATATAAACTGTTTTGAGAATTTATATTCACCTTGACCAAAAGTCACTTCCGTCGACCTACGGTGCAAAAATTTTGAGGTTTGTTTTGTATGCGGTTTCATTTAGGTGATGTACGGCTTTATTTGGAACGCTGCCAGCAGCTGGATAGACGGAAAGCAAACATCAAGTTTCATTGCTTGATTTTCTTCTTATGAGGTAACTTATCCACAGATGTTTCGATATAAAAACATTGACATAGGTGTATAATCTTGATATAATAATTTCAAGCACTTGAACATGTTTGTAGCCTTCCCGTTGGGGATTGAAACATATTAAACAGCGACGTTTTCTCGTTCTCGCTTGCAATGTTTGTAGCCTTCCCGTTGGGGATTGAAACGCTTTCTGGATATAGTCCACGTAAAGCCAATGATAAGTTTGTAGCCTTCCCGTTGGGGATTGAAACAATTCAATACCAAGATTATGAATGGATTGATGAGGGTTTGTAGCCTTCCCGTTGGGGATTGAAACAAAATCTTGAGACTTTCAATCATTGCTTTTCCCCTCGTTTGTAGCCTTCCCGTTGGGGATTGAAACGTTGGAGTGCAGAAGAGGCAATTGCTTTTTTAAAGTGGGTTTGTAGCCTTCCCGTTGGGGATTGAGGTGGGGAAGGGGTTTGTAGCCTCCCCTTGGGGGATTGAAACGGAGAACAAGCACCATTCTCAATGCGACTTATTGTTTCGTTTGTAGCCTTCCTTTTGGGGATTGAAACATTGCTGAAAAATTTTCTTTTCAGGCACCTCATCATGTTTGTAGCCTTCCCGTTGGGGATTGAGAAAAGAAGAGAGTTTTTACCCTTTCCTTTGGGAATTGTGAAGAAAGGAATTGCAAATCCTAAACTTCGCAAAAAATTTGACTTCAGCTTTTCTCTTTTTTGTCCTATCATCAAAATTAGAAAATCCCTTTTGTTAGAAGGGGGAAATAAAACATGTCTTATCTTCCAAAGAGTCCAAAGGAAGTTTATGAACAGATTTTACTTGAATACCAAGCCTATTCAGAGTTTAAAAAAAGAATAGAAGGAAAGTGTTACCTGCCACACGATCCTGAAAATGTCCTTTATCTGTACTGCAATTCCACTTTCAATGAAGAATATGAAGAAATGTTGAAAAGCAAACAAATTGAAAATTACGTTGAGCCCCAAACCGAAGAAGAGTGGGAATACTATGCCGAAGAAGATGAATATTGCAAAGAAGAATTCGAAAACGACTTTGAGTTTTTTGATGCAGACTATGAAATGTCAAGCGAAATGGATGATATAGTTGACGACCCTGATTTTTGGGATTCTTTTGATTATGAGTGGGGCGACTGATTTTAAAACTGTCTTAAAAAAACTTTAATGAATAAAGTAAAATTTACATTAACTTCGCATAAAATTTGACCTTAAAAAGTAGTGTCGAACAGATATAATTAAAATTGCAAAGTTTGTGGGACAATCACTTGAAAGAAGGAAAAGAAGTTGGAAAGGTTTTTAGATATCAAAGGACACATTGTGCAGGCATATGTAGTTTGCAAAAGGCAGGCTTGGCTTCTTTCGCGCAACATAAGCCCTGTGCAAGACAATCCTTTTTTGGAGATTGGCAAGTTAATATCGCAACAGTTTTACAAGCACGACAAAAAAGAAGTTTATTTTGACGGCGTTGTTTTAGACCTTATCAGAAAAGAAGATGAGGTTTTGGTGGTGGGAGAAATAAAGAAGTCATCAAAAAAAGTTGCTGCAGCAATACTTCAGCTAAAATTCTACCTTTACAAGCTTTTAAAACACAACATAAAGGCCCGCGGAAAGCTGCTTATCCCTGAAGAGAAAAAAACATATGATGTTGAGCTGACATTTGAAGACATAGAAACAATTGAAAGTTTGCTCAGCGAAATCACTGAAGTTCTTTCATCTTTTCTCCCTCCGCTGCCTCAAAAAATCAAGGCATGTGCAAAATGTTCGTATAAGGAGTTTTGCTGGGCATGAAAAGACCTATTTACATTTTTTCAGACGGTGTCTTGAAAAGAAAAAACAACACTCTGTACTTTGAAAGTGAAGGTGTGCAAAAGTTCATACCTGTTGAAAATACTTCTGAAATTTACATCTTCGGAGAGGTGGAGCTGAACAAAAGATTTTTAGAGTTTTTGACTCAAAGTGAGATAATTCTACACTTTTTCAACAGGTATGGCTACTACGTTGGAAGCTTTTATCCACGCGAATACTTAAACTCTGGTTACATGATTTTAAAACAGGCAGAGCATTACCTTGATACACAAAAGAGGCTTTCTCTTGCCAGAACATTTGTTGAAGGCGGCTACAAAAACATGAGACAAGTTTTAAAATACTACCAGAGCCGCGGCATTGATGAGCTTGAGCGATATATCCAGCAGATGGAAAACTTATTTGGCAGCATTTCCAACATCAATGATATTAATACTCTCATGGCAATCGAAGGAAACATCAGGCAAACCTATTACTCAGCCTTTGACCTCATCATAGACAAGGATGACTTCAAGTTTGAAAAAAGATCAAAACGTCCACCAAAAAATGCACTCAATGCACTCATTAGTTTTGGCAATTCAATGATGTACACAATTGTTCTTTCAGAAATTTACAGAACTCACCTTGACCCGCGAATAGGATATCTTCACACTACAAATTTCAGAAGGTTTACACTCAACTTAGACGTTGCTGAAATCTTCAAGCCAATAATTGTCGACAGGCTTATCTTTTCAATAATCTCAAAGAACATGTTGAAGCCAGAGCACTTTGAGCAGGATTTAGAGGGAATAGTTATCACAGATTCTGCAAAAAAGCTCTTTATTGATGAACTTGAACAAAGACTCTCAACAACAATCTCTGTTAAGAACATTGGTAATTATGTTTCATACAGGCAGCTTATAAGAATAGAGCTTTACAAGATTGAAAAGCATCTCATGGGCGAAAAGGAATATCAGCCGTATGTGAGCCAGTGGTAGCGGGGTGAAGAAAGGTTGTACACTATCCTTGTGTACGATGTTAATGAAAAGAGGGTTGCAAAAGCTCTAAAGGTGTGCCGAAAATACCTCAATTGGGTGCAAAACTCTGTCTTTGAAGGTGAAATTTCAGAGGCAAAGCTGAAAAAGTTAAAGTTTGAGCTTTCCCAAAAGCTAAACCTCCATGAAGACTCTGTTATTATCTACAATTTTCAAAGCCGCCTCTATTCCCAAAGAGAGATACTGGGTGTTGAGAAAAACAACTTAGACAGATTTATATGAAAATTAAGTCAAATGGTTGAAATTCTAATTTAGTTGTGTTAAGCTAAATTTTAGTAAAATCAAAGAGGTGCAAAATATGATTGAAGCTGTTGCTGAGATTGGAAAATTCTTGATTGAGAAAAAATCAAAAGCTTCAGGCAAAAGCTGCGCTGATGACCAATCAAGCAATCTTTCATCATTTTTAACACCTGTGGAAAGCGAAAAGGTGATTTTGATTTGTCTTAAACAAAAACAGACAGGATTTGAATACCGTGGGCTTGACCTTCAAAATCCCCTTGTCTCAAGAGCTCAGCTTTATCTTTTCAGTCAAGGAGCAAAAGGCGGTGGTACAAACTATTCACCTGTGTGCATTTTGACCAAACCCAAAACTTCAAAAACCATGACAGAGGAGCAGGTAAAACAAGCCACAAAAGAACAGGTTGAAAAGGTGTTTAGGCAAAAAGTGGAGAACTGGTTTTTAAACAAGGCACTGCCTCTTGCAAAAAAGCTCTCAAAGCAGGGGGATATATCAAAAGAAGATGCCTATTTTATTCAAAGTATCTCTCAGGCTGTGAATGAAAACAGAGAAAAGATAATTGAAGATATCTCTGAGCTACTTTTTGATGTTGAATTTGAAAAACAAAAAAGCAGTGCTCTTTTGACCTTTTCAATTGATGGAAAATACATCGGTGAATATGAAATATTTAAAAGTTTTTTGCTGGAACTTATAAAAGAAAGGGCTGAAAGGTCAAGCTCACAGGACAAGACTTGCTCTATTTGCAAACAAAAAAGAGAAAATGTATCTGGCACGGTCAATGTTTTCAAATTCTATACAATAGACAAGCCCGGTTTTATCAGGGGTGGGTTTTCATCTGAGAACGCATGGAAAAACTTCCCCGTGTGCTCAAACTGTCAGATACACCTCAGTGAGGGAAGAAAATATTTGGAAAAAGAACTGCAGTTTAAGTTTTACAACTTTAAATACCTTCTCATTCCCAAGCTCATATTCAGCACAAGCTCTGCATATTCAGAGGTGCTTGACATCTTACAAAATACCAAAAAAGAAATTAGCCTTGGTGAAAAGGTCTTGGAAAGGATTACTGATGATGAAAATGAAATCTTAGATGTAATAAGCACATTCAATGATTCAATCTCAGTGACATTCCTGTTCATGGTTCCACAAATGGGTGCTGAAAGAATAGTCCTGATGATTGAAGATATCCTTCCCTCACACCTCAAGAACATATTTGATGCAAAAAGACATACAGAAAGAAAATACCGAATGGTTTTTAATAATCCTGACATTAATTTTACCTTCCAGCAAATTAAACACTTTTTCTCAAAGAGCAACCGTCTAAAGAAAAAGTCTGACCTTGACAGCTATTTTTTAGAGATAACTGAGAGCATCTTCAAGAAAAAACTTATAGATTTTCAATTTTTGGCAGTTCATTTTTGCCGAAGACTGCAAGACAGCATCGCAAATAACGACTTTTTCGACTTTTACATTTCCTGCAGCTATGCAATAGAGGTTTTGGAGTTTTTAAACAAGCTTGAAATTTTAAAGCTAAAAGGAGATGAGTTTGGTATGTCTTATGAAACTCCGTTTGATGAGATTTTAAATGAATTTCCTGTTGCATCTGCAAACCCCGCTGTGAAAGGAATTATCCTTGTTGGCGCGCTTTGTGACATGCTTTTGAGAATTCAGTCAGTGGGTCTTAAAAAAGCGCCCGGAAGAATGCCGCCGTTTGCCAAAAATTTGAAAGGGCTTAGGTTAAAACAAGCTGATATCATCTCACTTCTGCCAAAGATTGAGAACAAACTTATGGAATACTCAGCGTTTGGCAAGGCAAAGAAACTTGTTGCTACCACAGCATCAGAGCTTTTGCTAAAAGCCCCAGCTGACTGGAAGCTCTCAAGCGATGAGGTGAGCTTTTACTTTGCCTGTGGTATGAATCTTGGTCAAAAAATCAGGGACCTTGCAAAGAAATTGACAAATGACACTGAAGAGGCTGAAGATGAAGAATAAAACCTTGTGTTTTTAAAAAAATTCAAATAATCAGAAGGGGGAATTTTCAATATGGAAAATTTAAACAATAACATTATCAAAAACAGGTCTGAAGTTCTGTTCTTATACGATGTGACAGATGCAAACCCAAACGGAGACCCACTTGATGAAAATAAACCAAGAATTGACCCTGAGACAGATACATGCATAGTGACAGATGTGCGCTTAAAAAGAACTTGCAGGGATTACTGGGCAGAGTACAAAAACCTTCCTGTTTTCATCTTAAGAGAAATCTCTGAAGATGGAAAGCTCATGACAAAATCTGACAAATTCTCAAAGTACAATCTCAGCAAAGACAAGCTAAAAGATTACATTGACATAAGACTTTTTGGTGGTACTACCACTTTAAAAAGCAAGGACGAAAAGAGAAAAAGCAAGTCAG
Source organism: Caldicellulosiruptor acetigenus (assembly GCF_026914305.1). Taxonomy (NCBI): domain Bacteria; kingdom Bacillati; phylum Bacillota; order Caldicellulosiruptorales; family Caldicellulosiruptoraceae; genus Caldicellulosiruptor; species Caldicellulosiruptor acetigenus. The sequence goes on from NZ_CP113866.1 coordinate 2,698,080, forward strand.
ATGAAGACTTATCAGAGGAAACCGGCGCAATTACATTTACGGGACCTGTTCAGTTTAAATTCGGAAGGTCTTTGCATAAAGTTGAGTACATGCTTGTAAAGGGCACAACAGTTATGCCATCTGGAGAGGGTAAAGACCAAGGAACATTTACAGAATGCTATATTCTACCGTATGCGTTGATTGCTTTTTATGGTGTTGTAAATGAAAATGCGGCTTTATGCCAAGAGTTGCCTGTAACAGAAGAAGATATCCAGCTTCTTTTAGAGGCTCTTTGGTGCGGAACCAAAAACCTGATTTCACGTTCAAAGTTTGGTCAGATGCCAAGGCTTCTTGTAAGGGTTGAATACAACCAGAGCGGTTTTTACATTGGTGAACTTGACAAACTTGTAAAGCTCATCTCCCAAAAGTCAGATACTGCTATACGTTCACCAGAGGACTTTCAGCTTGATATCACAAGACTTGTTGAAAAACTCACAAAGCATCAGGATAAGATTCAAAAGGTGCAAGTTTCTGTTGACGATTCTATCAGCTTTGTCTATGAAGGAAAATTTGTCCAGCTAAAAGATGCTCTTTCTTTCTTGGGTGACAGGGTCAAACTTCTTCAGTTTGAGTAATTAAATTTCAAGGTGATGTGAGATGAAAGTAGCTGTATTTGATATCAAAGCCGACTTTGGTTTTTTTGGGAAGTTTTACTCAACATCCTCGCCAATAACATACCCCTTCCCACCATTCCCAACCATTCAGGGAATGGTGGGAGCTATCTTGGGACTTGACAAAAAAGAATATCTTGACATTTTAGAATATGGTAAGTTTCGCGCCGGGATTAGAATTTTAAATCCTGTGAAAAAAATCAGAATGGGAATAAATCATATCGATACAAAAGAAGGAAGATGGCAGCCTATAAAAACTAAAAACCGCCAGCCACGAACACAGATTAGGTTTGAGCTTTTAAAAGATCCTTGTTTTAGGATATACGCCACACATACATCAGAGAACATTTTTTCAGGGCTTGTAGAGTTTTTGCAACAGCACAGAAGTTACTTTACACTTTCAATGGGTCTTTCTGAATTTCTTGCTGATTTTGAATTTGTTGGTATATTTGAGGCTTTTGAAAAGACCATGCCAGATGATTATGTAAACCTTTGCACGCCAATTCCTTTAAGCTATTTAGATAGCAAAGTGGAAATACCTCTTCGGATTGAAGCCGGAAAAAGCTACTTTAAAGAGAGAATGCCACTTTACATGCTCAGTACACGAGAAGTTGTAAAATACGAAGATGTCATTTTCGAACCTACTGGTAAAGAACTTTTAGCAAGACCATCAAGTTATGTGGAGGTCCAGAATGGAAAGAACATCCTTTTGTTTTGATAGCAAAAATTTGTCTGGCCTTTTTTCTCATCCCGGCAAAGACGGCAGTATACAAGGAGCAAAACCGTTAGAGGTTCATCTTACAAACACAAGCATTTTAGCCAACTGCTTTGCTTCGGAGAAAAACATTGCACTTTGTTCAACAAAGTTTCTATCCCAGATTGCAAAAATTACAGCCTTGCTGCATGACATCGGCAAGGCAACTTCTTTTTTTCAAAAGTATCTTTTTGATAAAAAGAAAACAAAAAGCAGGCACACGCGCCACTCTCTGATCTCTGCTATTTGCGTGTGGGGAACATTAAATAGGCTCATTGAAGAAAAGAAAATCCAAGAGGATAAAACTTTTGAAGGTTTTACTGCAATTTTAGCATTTTTTGCGACTTTAAAACACCATGGCGATTTAGAAGCAGCATCAGATATGCTCTTGCTCTCAGAAGATGATATAGAACTTTGCTACGAGCAAATTGAGAATATTGACAAAGAGAAGTTTAATACTCTTATTTTAAATATTTCCTGCCTTTGCCCTGAAATTGGTTTTCTGACAATTGATAGCTTAAGAGAATTTGTAGACCATGCAAAAGTCTCAATAAAGCTTTTTAAAAGAGCTTTCAGAAAACTTTTTGACACAGAGATGAAATTCTTTTTCATGCTAAATCTGTTGTATTCTATCCTCCTGGATGCAGACAAAACAGAGGCAATCTTTGGCACTTTGGTTGATATTCCAGAGCTAAACCTCTCTTACACCGACGTTGACAGTTTCAGGAGAAGAATTTTCAAGCCTGAAAACTTCGAAAATTCAATAAAAGCTTTAAGAGACAGTGCTTTTGAAGAAGCAATAAATTGTGAGATTGACGAAAATAGACGAATCTATACTCTCTGTCTTCCAACAGGGCTTGGAAAAACTATTATCTCTTTTGCTTTTGCACTAAAGCTCAGAGAACTTGCACAGAAGAGATTTGGCAGCAAGTTTAGAATAATTTATTCTCTTCCTTTTTTATCTATCATTGAGCAAAATTATGACGTCATATCTAAGATTTTGAGCTTTTGCGGCCTTGACATAACCTCAGACATCCTTTTGAAGCACCATCACTTAAGCGATATCGTCTACAAAACTAAAGATGGGCTTCAGAACAACCAAGAGGAAATCTTTGACACAGATATTGCAAAACTTCTGATAGAAGGCTGGAACTCAAACATAATCGTCACAACATTTGTCCAGTTTCTGGAGAGTATTATGACAAACAAAAACTCCAACATGAGAAAATTCCACAGAATTGCAAATTCGATTATTATTCTTGACGAGGTGCAGGCTATAAACTCAGAGTATTGGTTTTTGTGCAAGAACCTTTTTGAGAAGATGTGCTCAAGTTTGAACTGCTTCATTATACTCTCAACTGCCACAATGCCGTTTATTGTTGACAAAAAAACTGCTGTTGAGATAGTAAAGCCAGAAAAGTATTTTGACAAACTTTGTCGAACAGTGCTGCATTTTGACAATAATTTTTCAAAAATAGGGCTTGAAGAATTTGTGGCAAAATTTGAGTTTGAAAAAGAAAAAACATACCTTTTTGTTATGAACACTGTAAGCAGTGCAAAAAAATTGTACGAACTTATAAATCAAAGATTTCCTGATATGCAGGATGAAATTACAATTCTGACAACTCATATAATTCCAAAAGAAAGATTGAGAAGAATTGAGCAAATTAAAAATAAGAAATACAAAATTGTTGTATCAACCCAGCTTGTGGAGGCAGGAGTTGACGTTGACTTTGACCATGTTGTAAGAGACATTGCTCCGCTTGACTCAATCATCCAAGCAGCAGGGAGGGCAAACAGGGAAGGCAAAAAAGGAAAGAGCAAAGTAACAGTTATTGAACTTGTATCTGATAGAGGAAGGCTTTTCGCAACAGAGGTCTATGACAGTCTATTGATTGATGCAACCAAAAAGATTTTAAGTCAATTTCAAAAGGTTGATGAAAGTAAGTTTGCAGAGCTAATCTTTGAGTATTACAAAGAGCTTGCAAGGCGCGGCGTAATCGAGACAAGCAGCGATGACAAAGGTACATCACAAAAATTTCTTGAGGCAATTTACAGACTTCTTTACACCTCATCCGACTCTGAGACAGATGCAATCGGAAGTTTTAAACTTATTGAGGATGAACCTTACAAAGTGGATGTGTTTGTTGAGGCAGATGAAGAGGCAAAAATTATCTGGCAGGGATTTGAAGAAATTTGTGAGATTAAAGACTTTTTTGAAAGAAAAAAGAGATTTTTGGAGATACGAAAAAGTTTTTATGACTACATCATCTCTGTTCCAAAGACAACAAATCTCCCTATTAATTTTGAAAATCTTATATTTCGTATACCACACAGCCAGCTTAGCGACTTTTATGACCCGATTACAGGTTTTAAAACAAAGGGGGAAAGCTACCTGAGTTTTTAACACTTTTTGCTTTCTCCCTTGTCATACCTGTAGGTTTAGAGATTTTACCTTGTTTTATTCTCCTTGCAGCACTTTTAATATAGCTATTGTTGTAATATTATTCATAATCTTTGAAGAAATCGTGAATACCAATACATTTTGACCAAAAGTCATATCTGTCGACCTCAGGTGCAAAATTTTTTGAGTTTGGTTTGTATTCGGTTTCATACTTGTGGGCTGTAGGTTTGAATGGATTTCTGGCAGCAGCTGGATAGACGGAAAGGTTTGATAGGCTCCTTTTCTTTGATACACCTAAATTTGTTCCAGTTTTAATGGCATGTATTAAAATAAAAACATTGACAGCGGTGCATAAAGTTGATATAATAAAATCAAGCTTCCCAACCTGTTTGTAGCCTTCCCTTTGGGGATTGAAACAAATCTCAGCCATTTCTTTTTGTTTGAGTCCTTTTTCTGTTTGTAGCCTTCCCTTTGGGGATTGAAACTTAGGTGCTTTATAATATTCCAAAACTAAACCGCCAGTTTGTAGCCTTCCCTTTGGGGATTGAAACACTAAATCTTTAAACCTTTCCCTGTGCAACTTCATCGGTTTGTAGCCTTCCCTTTGGGGATTGAAACTTCCTTCATACTGTTCATCATTGCCCCAGCTATTTCCTGTTTGTAGCCTTCCCTTTGGGGATTGAAACTGTTTCTTGCATTATTTCGCACCGCTTCTCTGATAGGTTTGTAGCCTTCCCTTTGGGGATTGAAACATGTAAACTGCTAATTCGCAGCTAAGAGGCTGTTTAGTTTGTAGCCTTCCCTTTGGGGATTGAAACAAAGGTAACTGGTCGTATTCAAGCAAGATATACGCTCTGTTTGTAGCCTTCCCTTTGGGGATTGAAACATACATCTCAGATAGTAAATCTTCTAACAAATCAGGTTTGTAGCCTGCCCTTTGGGGATTGAGGTGTAGGTTGTGTTCGTAGCCACTTCTTTGTGGATCGAAAAGAAAAGAGGGTAAGCCACCTCTGGGGAACTGTATTTGCAAAGTATTTTTTGTTTCTATAGTGTGGTATAATAAAAGTGTACAGAAAAATATACAACCTGAGAAAAAGGAGAAAAAACTGTGTGCGAGAAATTACCACCAAAAGAGCACGATACAACGTTCAAGTTTTTGTTTGCAGACAAAGAGGAGATACTTTTGCTTGTAAAAGACATACTGCACTACACATGGGCAGACAACATTGAAGAAGACACAATTGAGCTTGTCAAGACAAACTATGTAACTCAGCAGTTTTCGCAGGTTGAGGTTGATGTTGTAGCAAAAGCAAAACTAAAGGACAAAGAAGTGTATTTTTATATCCTGATTGAGAACCAATCGAAGGTAAAAAGAGAAATGCAACAAAAGATTTTAAAATACATGATAAGTCTATGGGCAGAAGAAATAAGAAAAGGGGTACAAATCCTGCCGGCAATTATACCGATAGTTGTGTACAACGGAATAGGTGAGAGATGGAATGTATCAACAGACCTTATGGAGGCGTTTGACATATTCAAGGATGATGTATTCAGGTACAGAGTAGTTGACATAATAGAGCTTGATGCGAAGAAGCTTTTAGAAAGAGAAGAGGATGTGCTGACACCGATAGTGTTTTATCTTGAGCAGGCAAGAGAAGACAGGAGTGAGCTTATAGGAAGGCTTTTGGAAGTTGAGAAGAACTTAAAGAAGCTGAGTAAAAAGAATGTAGACAGATTTTTGGAGTGGTCGTATCATATTATAAGACCGAGACTGGCTGAAGAGCAAAAGTCAGAGTATGATGGTATTGCAAAACGGGTTAAACAGGAGGGAGTGGAAGCTATGGGTGAGTTTATATCAAATGTTGCAAGACTTTTGGATGAGGCAAAGACAAAAGATTTTTTGGCAGGCAAATTTGAAGCAACAATCGAGTTTGCGAAAAGGTTAATACAAAAGGGTTTTAGCGATGAAGAGGTTGCAGAACTTACAGATCTTCAGATTGAAAAAGTTAAAGAGTTGAGAAAATCCATGGTAAATTGAGATGGTTTAAACATATGTTCATTAAAAAAACAAAAAAGCTGCAGCCAAAATGGCTGCAGCTTTTTAAATATTTTTACTTTTCGTCAAAATCGTCGAATAGGTCTGAGATGTCGAACTTTTCGGTGTCCTCTTCTTCAAAAAAGGTGTCAACCTCGTTTTTCTCTTCATATTCTATGTTATAATATTCACACATAAAGTCTGCAACAGCAATGTTTAGGTCAAGCTCGCCTATCTGGTCTGATATTGAAAACGGGTCAAGCCTTTTCCACAGTGTCTTGATATCTTTTTCCTTATCAAGATGGTCAATGAAAATTTCAAGCCCGACTTTATCAAGCGCAAGTACTATTGTCTGTCCGGCTTTGACAGGTGATTTTTTGCTTGGTTTTGCAAGAAATACTTTGAGCAAAAATTCAACTGCCATCCTGTCTGCATGGGTTACAAACCTCTTTTTACAGTTTTTGCATTCTAAGTACGCAACATCTGCAAAGTTTATAAGCCCAAGCTTTGCAAGATACCCTTCGTCCTGCCATTTGAGCTCAAGCTCATCTTCCCCACACTCAGGACAGATGCTCGGCTGCACAGTGTCCTTTACAAGGTTGTGGAAAAACTGATGGTCGCTCTCTGCCCCAGAAGGGTGTATATCTGATAACTTTTCAAGCCAGCACAAATTGGCATTGCAAGCTTCATCTTTTTTGTCCTTTTTGTGCGGGCACAGGCCAAAGTACAGCGGGCAAAATTTAAAGTACAAAAAGTCTCTTATCCCGCCAAAGCTTATATATTCATCTTTCATGAGCTCTCTTATTGCCGCGTTTTCTGAAAGCTTCTTTTCAACAAAGTCAAGAATTGTCTGTTCTTCAGCAGGCTTTATTAAATTTTTGTTTTTATAATCTTTATTTTTCATAACAATACCAGCCTCTTTTTCAAAAAATAAGCTTTCATAATATTTATACCACTTTACAAAAGCTTTGAACACAGATTTTTCACTCAAAAATAGTCTCAATAGCTTTTTTAACAAATCCCACATCCTTTTCTGCCATGCTTTTCAGTGGCTGGATGTCAAGAAGATAATCTCGCAAAAGTTTTGCTGTCTCGTCCTTTTCCTCTTCAATTGGCGAATACAAAACTTCTACGTTTCTTGCTGTCAAAGATGTACCAATTTTGCTTTTCAAAAACACATTGCACTTTATTTTGCACTCCAAAAACTCTCTCTGTGAAAGCAAAATTAGCTCTTTTAAAGCCTCTGTGACATCTTTTGATGAATGTGCATAGTGTACTTTAAACTCTTTTATTTCTATTATTATATCATCTACAATGTCCTTTTGTACATTCAAATTCATGGATTTTAAAGTTTGAACAATTCTGTCAATGAATATCTCAAACACAGGTGACATCTGAGAGAATATGCCAATATCAACATCTTCAAACATACACTTGAACTTGTGAAGCACCTGCTGAGAATAGAATGTAACTGTTACCTTCCTAATTTTCTATCCTCTCCTTTTGGGTCTACAATAGTTTTATTTCTTGTTTAAATTCTCCTGAACAGATAAAAGCTGTGAGAAATATATAATCTGGTTCTGGAAAAAGTCTTTTAAAATCTCCTTCAGTGGCGCAACAACGTACTTTTTGCCAATGGGACTTACGTACAGGTCATAATAATCAGGTCCTTTGAATACTATCTCGAACTCCTTGAAATTCTTCTTGAACTCTCTTTTCAGCTCGTCGATGCTTCTTGCGTACACAATATTCATCGCAACATTCTCTTCATTTTCCATGAGCTTCCTGTACGCATCGCATATGTCAAACGGCACAAAATCAGACATTGGAAAGTTTATATAAAGGTCTTCAAAGTGCTGGTAAAGAGCACATGGAATTATCATTTTCTCTTTATACTTTGCAATAATGCCATAATAGCCCTCGCCAAGCCATACTATCGGAATCATGTCTGTTGTGAGCAGCGCGAACATTTCTAAATTGTTGTTTGCAGCCCAGATTTTCAGTGAATTTAGCATGGAAAGAATATCTACGGCATAAACAACGTGCAAAAATTCTTTGTAGAACGAATTTGCAACCTCAAAGCTTTTGAGCTGATTTTGCGAAGGCAGTGGCACTTTTATCTTTTCTAAAAGCTCGTGTGTGTATATCCATTTATTTTCTTGGATTACGGTGTTTAAAAATTCTGAAAAAGTTAAAATGCTTGAAACCCCCTTGAACATTTTTCTAAAAATTCTTATTTGAATTCTATTTTAGCCCAACTTATTCAAAATTACAAATGCTAAATTCAAATTTTATTCAACTTTGACTCTTGCAAAATTATACTTTTTTCCATTAAAATTTATATTGTATCAGTATATATTCTTGAACTTTTTCTTTGTTACAAATCAAAAAACAATATGGAGGGGTGGTTGTATGGAAGTTTTAAAAGTTGCTGCTACATCAATGCCTCAAAAAGTTGCAAACGCGCTTGCTGCAATTGTGAAAGAACAGGGTGAAGCAGAACTTCAGGCTGTTGGCGCATCTGCTGTAAACCAGGCTGTAAAAGCTATTGCTATTGCTCGCGGAAAAGTTGCTCCAAACGGCATTGACCTTTATGTAATCCCTGCATTTGCAGATATCGTCATCGATGGTGAGAAGAAGACAGCTATCAAGTTCATCGTAAAGTCAAGATAAAATAAAAAATAGCAAATGGGCTGCTACATCCTCTTCTTTAAAACGGCAGCCCATTTGTTTTGCCAATTTTCAAAAAAAGCTCTTTACTTAACAAACTCTTTTTTATCCGCAACAAAAATCTATCTCAATTTTACCTCCACTGTCAACCTCAACCCTATTTACTTTTACTCCCTTTACATTCCCAGCCAAAATCTTTTGAAGGTCTATCTCAAGCCTGTCTTTAAAAAGCTGCAAACCTTCAATCTTTTCATCTTTCAACTTTCCAAGTAGAAAACCATATACAATGAGATTTTTGGAAGGGTCAAACAATATTGAGAGTTTGTTTTGCATGGATGTTATGGTAAACTTTAAAGACATCTGGGGCAAAAATGCAGCAGGTTTTACTCCTACTACCACCTCATTTTTGTTTACCTCAACCTTTGTGATAATCTCGGGCATATCAACATTTTTAAGAAGAATATCTACAAGTTCTTTTACTTCAAGTGCAACAAACCCCACCTTATACTCCCCTCTTTTCAAATAGCTTTTGTGCCTTGAAGAAGAAAAAATTTTACACATATTTTTATATACCCACAATGGGTTTTGATTAAAGTCAAATTTTTTGCGAAATATCATTGCAAAAAATAAAAAAGAAGCTGCCTTTTGGCAGCCTCCATCAATCTTTTAGACAGTTATTTTCCTTGCTATCAAAAGTTTTTCAACCTCAGCTTTTGGCAGGGGTTTTGAAAATAAATACCCTTGTGCAAGGTCACATCCTACTTCTTTTAAAATCTCAAGCTGTCTTTTTGTCTCAACGCCCTCTGCTACAACTTTGAGGTCAAGCTTGTGGGCCATCAAGATGATACCTTCAATAATTGCCTTGTTCTCTTTTGAAAATTCAAGCTCTGATATAAAACTTCTGTCTATCTTCACACCGCCAATTGGAAGTCTTTTTAAATAAACCAGTGACGAATACCCAGTGCCAAAATCGTCTATCAAGAACTTTATTCCCATCTGGCATAGAAAACTTAAAATTTTGAGCGACACATCAAAGTTTTCAACAGCACCTGTTTCTGTTATTTCAAACGAAATCTTTCTCGGGTCAATGCTATATCGTTCAATGAGCTTTTGAACCATGTTCTCAAAAAATTTGATTTTAAACTGCCGTGCTGAAAGATTTATCGCCATGTGCAGATAGTCAATGCCCTTTTTCTCCCACTCTTTGAGGTCCGAAAAAGCCTTTTCTATGACCATCTCTCCAATTTTTACTATAAGCCCGCTCTCTTCGGCAACAGGAATAAATTCAAGGGGTGATATCATACCCTTTTCAGGTGAAATCCATCGCAAAAGCGCTTCCACAGAATGAATTTCCATATCCTTTAAGTTTATAACAGGCTGATAATAAAGCTCAAACTGGTCAGTTTCAATGGCTTTTTTGAGACCCTTTTCAATTTCAATCTTTTTAAGATTTTTCATCAGCATGAAAGGCAAAAAAATCTGAAAATCGTTCTTGCCATTTTCCTTTGCAGAAGACAGTGCCATGTCAACATTTCTGAATATTTCCTTGACGCTTCTGCCATCGTCAGGATAGAAGGATATGCCCATTGATGCTGAGGCAAAAAGGTCTCTTTCCAGCTTTTCTATATAAATTTCACTTTCAAAGATGTTAAGAAGATGAGTGCAAACCTCAATTACCTCTTCCTTTTTGGCAAGACCGTGCAAAACTACTGCAAACTCATCACCGCCAACTCTTGCAAAAAATGTATTCAGATTTAAGCTTTTGAGATACTCTAATACTTTTTGACACACAGCTTTTAGATACTCATCTCCTGCCTCATGCCCGTAAAGGTCGTTTATGTCTTTGAAATTGTCAATGTCTATGAGTATTACAGCTCCTTGAGCTTTTTCTTCTTCAGCTTTCTTGATAAAATCTTCCAGAACCTCTTCAAATAGTTTCCTGTTTGGCAGGCTGGTCAGAGCATCATAGTAAGCAATGTATTCTATTTTTTGCTCGTACTCTTTTTTTGCTGTCCAGTCAATGTTTACTGCAATAATCTTCTCAGGTTTGCCTTCTACATTGTAAAAAATCTGAACATGAGCGCATATCCAGCGCCAGTTTCGGTTTTTGTCCAATATGCGCGCTTCAAATTCTAAATTTTCTTCATGAAGAAATATAGCATCTTGCATTTTTTTGAATACAGCGCTTCTGTCTTCAGGATGGAAAAATTCAAGCCAGGCTGAAAAATCATTTTTTGATTTTATAGCTTCAATATCAAAAATGTCCTTGAGTTTCCCATAAAACTCTATCTTCTTTTCTTTGAAATCCAGCTCCAAGATGCAGTCAGAGACATTTTCTATCAAAAACTTGTATTTCTCCTTTTCCTCTTCCAAGGCTTCCGACTGCTTGTTTAAAATCTCTAATGTATTTATAAGCTCCTGGTTTGTCTGTTCAATTTCTTCATAGCTTTCTTCCAAAAGATGCTGCGTCTTTTTTATCTGTGTTATGTCAAGCCCTGTTGAAATAATCATAGGTTCGTTTAAGTATGGGCTTTCGATGAGGGTATTGTTCCACAAAATCCATTTTATATCGCCATCTTTTGTTACAATCTCATTTTCGTGGTTATTTAAAATTTTTTCTTCGGCTATTCTCTTAAAAAGATTTTCTATATATTCACGCCTGTGCGGTGGGATAAAAATATCAACCCACTTTTTGCCCACAACCTCTTCATTTTTGTAGCCTGTGAGCTCCTGAGAAAACTTGTTAAAATAAATTATCTCGCCATTTAAGTTAAGAGTTAGTACAATGGCATTTGCATTTTCTGCAAGAAGCTGGGCATACTTTTCATACGCCTGTTTGCCATGTTCAAGCCTTCTATTTATTCTTGTCATTACAAATATTGCCATAGATGCAGCAAAAAGTATTATGAGCAAAAGATACAGGGTAGAAATTACTATTTGCCTATTTTTTCTCTCATAATATTCAGGTGAATATGTAGAAAAGTAGTTATAGTAAAGCTCATCAAATATACCTTTGTTTGTAAGAAAATTTAACCTCTGGTTTATGTACGCAACAAGTTCTGGTCTTTTCTTGCTCACAGCAAATGCACTTTTTACAGTAAAGATGTTTTTGATTTTGAGCTCTGCCCTGTCTCTCAGGCCATTTTTGACAAGAAAGTAATTGGCTATTTCCTGGGACATCAAGGCAGCATCAATCTTTCCATCCACCAAGGCGTAAATCAAATCTTCAATTGTAGGGTACGTATAATATCTATTTACGCCCAGCTTTTCTTTTAAAAAGGTTTCTGTGTAATCAGATTGCATAACTCCTACCATGAAATCCTCAAGGTTTTTAAGCGATATATTTTTCGAAAATTCTTTGGATGTATAAAGTCCCACATGGCGTGTAAATATTGGTTTTGAAAAATACACCTCTTTCTTTCTCTCTTCAACTATGGCAACAGGGGCTGCGACATCAATTTTCCCTTCGACAAGTTTTTTGTAAACTTGATTCCATGTATCGCTTGAAAGCTCAAGTTTAAACTTGTCAGGCTCAAACACAAGGTTTGCAAGGTCAATGGTAAACCCATAGATTCGACCACCTGATGTATACGAAAACGGTGGATAGCTTTTGTCAACCTCAAATTTCACCGGTGTATGACTGGCATATGCAGGGGATAAGAAAAAGACTATAATTACAGCTAAAACTGCATTTACTAACATTCTAATTCTTTTCATGGTTAATTCTACCTTTTCACAGAGTATGTATGGTTATAATTCTAACAGAATATATACCCATTTTAAAGTGACTTTAAACTATCTCATTGTCGAAATACATTTTAAGTGCATTTTTTACCCTTGAGATTATACTTTCTCTGATGCGCTGCGGCTGAGTTACAACAACATCTCTGCCCAAATACAGTATTCTTGAGATTATCTCTGCCTCTTCAAACTCATAATAGTAAATTTTCATCTTGTGCTTGTTTTTTTCTTTCAAAAAACGCGCACTCTTCTCAAAAGAAGAAAATAGGCAAAATGCTCTCTCTAAAGCGTTTCTTGTATTCATAACTTCAATGATTATAGGCTGTTTTGCTTTTGCGTTTCTTAAATACAGCTCATATTCTTTCAAAACATATTCCCTATTAAAACTTCCCTCTTCGTATCTTACATCTTCAAGGTTCTGAATAATACACTTCGCAAAGTTTCTGTGCTCAATAGAGTAAAATATAACATAGAACATGTCATCCTTTAAAGAGTACTGAATCTTTACAGGAATGCCAACAACATCTTTTAAAGTCTCTCCCTGTCTTGTTGTGTAGGTGTATCGCAAAAGCCTTTTCTCAAGTATACTTTTTGTAATCATCTTTAACTTTGGTGATAAATCTTTTACGCTTTCTCTCTTCAAAATTTTTGAATAGTTCTTTGGCACAATCAAATTTGTGTCAATTGACGGCACATAGCTACTTTTTAGCTTTTTTATCTTTTCAATTGTATTCTTATCAAGGAAAAGCTCTGCATACCTGCTTGACATTATAAATTTCAGCCACATTATCTCTAAGTTTGTAACATACGGCTCAATTTTAGAGTCTATCCTGAGACTGTAGGTTTTGTTATCTTGCTGTTTTAGCACATAGATGTTTTTCTGGTACTGAGCATTTTTTGCAAATAACCTATCTTCAATTACCTGGAAGTTACAGTTGTATCTGGTGAGAATATCATAGATTTCCTTTTGTGAAATTGTCCCTTTCTCATATGCATTGTTTATAATCTCCTCTAAAGCCTTGTAAAATGTACTTTTTGCCTCAAGAAATATCTCCATAGTTTTTCAAAATCTCCTTCCATTCGTTTATCATTTCTTCTCTGAGTTTTCTTGAAGCTTCTGTTGTGCCAAGTACCAAGGCTCTTTCACCAAAACTTCTCAGCCATCCTTTGAATTCTTTTATGTTGCTAAGCTCATACTCAACTTCAAATGTCTCCTCATCCACCCTGTTTATCCTTGCGTTTTTGAGTTCTCTTTTAACCCGCGCAAGCACAAAGTTATATGAAGAATTAGACGGATTTTTGAACCTGATTGTAATCTTCTCAAAACCTTTTTTTCTTTTGGGCACAGATACAAAAAAACACTTTTCAATAAGATTTGCAAGCGGCAAGATTTGCTTTGGATTAAAGCTCTCTTGCAAAATCTCTATTTTCTCCACTCTCCAAGCCGGAAGAGCTAAAACCTCTTCTTCTTTTGCAACTAAAAAATACCATCTGCCAAGCTTTACATCGTATACAATCCTGACAGGCAGGCAAACAAATTCTGTTTTCTTATTTTTCTTGCGTAGCCAGTACCACACTTTTAATTTTTTGTTGTTTGATGCTGCCTCTAAAAATTTCCATACAAGCTCTTCTTCAAGGATGTAGTGATGCGGAACATATGTGAACCAGAACATACTACTGGCATTTTCTATAAACTCTTTTTCGCCAAGCTCTAAAAGATACTTTTCCAAGCTCTCTTTTAAGTACCAGCCCGGCACGCTCGGCACATGTGAGTTTATGAAAAACAAAACTGATATGTAAATGTTTTTTATTTCGTCTATCGAAAAATCTTTAAAGACTTCCTTTGCCTGAGAACAAAGAAGATACACTTTTTCGTCTTTCAAATATTTGATAATCCCCAGTTGCTGCATCTGTTTTAAAATCCTTTTAAGGCTTGACTCAAGGTCTGCATCGGCAACATCGCGGTCAAGCACCTGAGAAATTTTATCCAATATTTGACCAGCTGATGCTTTTTTGTCATGTTCTGCGTTTAATACCTGTAGGGTCATAAAAAACAGTGTTGTTTGCAGGGCTGTTGATGTCTTCGAAAAATATATATTTACAAGCGGGTTTTCCACATCTTTGAAAAAGTCTTCGACAATACAGGGTAGTTTTCTTTTCCCATCTTTTTCATCAATTAAATACTTCTCTTCGCCCAAGAATATTCTCATTCTTCGAAGTTCATCGTCAAACGTCCTTTTTGCAATGTTAAAGTTTTCTGCATCTTCTCTTGAATAGCATCCGTACAGATACACAATCCTTGAAAAGTTTCTGAGCTTGTTAAAATCATTAACAAACGGATTAAACGGCGGCATAATTTTAGCACCTTCTTTTACAGTCTTGATTTTTGCAGCTGAGTGAACTACCGACCACCTACAGAGGTGGTAGCTTCGTGAGAAGTTTGGTAGCCTTATGCTACCCTTATTCTCACAGGGTGGTTCACACACCCACTACTGACTATCTGCTTTAAAGCAGACTCACCAGCTACTTTTCTTAAAATATTTATCGAACCGTTTATATCCGCATTCGCTACATATCCACATTCGCTGCATACATACAATCCCCTGTGTTTCCTATTGTCTTTTTTTACTATCCCGCATCTACTGCACATCTGTGAAGTATAACTTTCATCTACTTCTACGTACCATATACCATAGAAATGACATTTTGCCTCAAGCTTTCTCTTAAACTTCTCATACGGAATACTCTCAAAGTTTTGATTATTCACTTTGCCAAGTTCTATCTCTTGTTTTATGTTCTTCATTTCTCCAACTACTACTGTGCCAATTTGATTATTTAGGCAATGCTTAATTATATGGCTCACGGCCTGATTCAAAAAGTTATTCAGTATATGCTCTCTTTTGAAAGAAATTTGAGCAAGTTTTTTGCCACATTTGATTCCCTGCTTGCTGTAAATTGATTGCAGTCTTGCCCTTTCCTTGTTAACCCATCGGTTAACTGACTTTATATACCTGCCCTCTATCAAAAAGGCAGTCCCGATGGTATCAACCACAGCTGCAAAGTTATCAAGCCCAAGGTCTATAGATAAGTACTTGCTTTTATCTAAATTATAATTCTTCTCTTCCTCTTCATACACATATTCAATCTCAAACCATCTGCCATGAAACTTTGGCAATATCCTGACCTCTTTTATCCTCTTGCCTAAAACCATAGCTGGCAGGTCAAAATACAGGTATCTTACTCCAAACTCCCTGTAAAAATTCCTGCCAAGGCTCAATCTCAATTTATCCCCTTTTACCTTGAACTGGTCTTTGGGAAACATGAGAAGAAACATTCCGTCCTTGGGCAGATACTTCGGTGGAGAAACTTTCCAATCGATTTTTCCCTCTTTCTTAGTTGCCAGTAGTTTAAAAAACGACTTAAAAGCTTCGTCTACTGCTTGTACTGTCTGCTGGGCAACCTGTGATGGAAGCAGTCTGTAGTTTTCGTTTTCCTTTACAAGATGATATACGCTTTCATATCGCAAATATTGCTGAGTTCTGAAATAGTGTTGCCTAACGTGGTAAAGAGCGTAGTTGTACAGATTTTTTGAAAGATGGCATAGAATTCTTAGCAACCTGTATGTTTGTTTATCACACCTTATATGATTTTTCTGAGTTTTGTACATTTGACATCACCTAAGTGGTATTTTAGCATATTTTCAGCAATTCATCTCCCTCTTGTAGAAGATGGAGTCTTCTTGCTGAGTTTATGATAAAAAAATATGCAATATAATTATATTATAACAAAAAAGCACAGACAGTACAGACTGCCTGCGCTTTGACTTTGATTTTTGCAAATTCTTTTTTCTCAGATTAGCGTATAAAAACCATAAAAAGTGCAGCGACGTACCCAATTAAAATTTGAAACAGAAGTATGATATCTTTACAAAGCTGAAAGATGGTATACCAAAGCCCAGATTTAAAAAGGCTAAAAAGAATGTCATTGCTCATGCACAGACTAAGATAAAATATACCATTTGCCGCAACGAATATGAAAACCAATAACGCAACTTTTCTGGACACAAACATAGCCATTTTCATTTTCCAAGCCTCCTTTTCCTGTTTTTATTTATAACATACAAATATCTCTAATTATTTTCTGAGCCCATAGAAATTGAAGCAAGCTTTACAATGCCTTCATGGACATCCGAAAACTGGTCAATCAGCTTGTCAACAGCCTTTTTCTGATTTTGAAAGATGTCTCTTATTGATATAAGCATTTTAAAGTACTGCGAAACTGTCTGTGTCTGGTTTTTCAGCACGCTATTTATAGTAAAAATCTTTTCCTGCTGGCTGGATACTGTATCCATAACATTTTCAATTCTTGTCTTTATCTGCTGGTTTGTCATCTCTATTCTTGACAGCGATTCTGATGAGCGTTTTGCAACCTCAGCACCTGCCTCTACAATGCCAAGGGTATTTTCAAGTTTTCGGCTTGTCTGGTCAAAAGATGAAAGCCCTGTCTCAATGGCATCAAGAACCGACTTTGCAAGAGCGTTTGCCGACTGCGATAGCCTTGAAATCTCTGATGCTATTACCTCAAAAGTTGGAATATTCTGCTTTGCTGCTTCAATTGATGCGTTGAGAGCAATTATCTTTATCCTCTCTGCAAGGCTGGAGATGCTCTGTGACATTCTTGCAATACCCTTAAAATCCTTTATTGCTTTTTCCAAATCCATTGCTACCTCGTTGATAGCTGAATTTGCAGTGTACATGTGATTTATCAGCATCTTTATAGACTCTTGTTCTTTTAATGTTGTGGTGTAGATTGTTGAAACCTCATTTTGTACCATCTTGAAGATGTCAAACATCTTTTGAATCTGGCTTTCAAGCTCTGAAACCATTTGCGTTGTCTGCTCAAACGCAGTTTTTTGATTTTCTGCTAAAGCTATAATCTCTTTTATCTGCTCGCTTGTTATTCTACTTGTCTTTGCAGAATCGGAGGCTATTTTGTTGAGTCTGTCGACGTACTGCTGAGTTGTGCTAAGGGTCTGTTCAATGTTGGTTGCATAGGTACGAACGTTTTTGACCATGCGCGAAAATTCCTGAGTCAAGAGTGAAATCTCGTCATTTTCGCTACCTTCTACCTTTATCTGGATGTCAAAGCTTCCTGATGCAACCTTCTTTGCACTTTCTGCAAGTTTAATAATAGGCTTTGTTATCCTGTTTGATACAAATAGGCTCACAATTACAACAAGTATGAGTGTTGCAATGAAAAGTAGAATAGAAAATCTCATGGATGCTCTTATAAAGTTAGAAACCATTCCATTTTTGCTAACTAGTGCTAAAACTCCTGCTACATCCATCCTTTCACTTCTTCTGATGGGAAGAAGGATATAATGGTAGTCACCTTTTGGTGTGCTTGCTGCAATGTATTCGTACTGGCCAGAAAGTATCTCTTGCAAGTTGTGACTATCTATCAACTTTTCGCTGTTTGAAGAAGAGATTCTTCTGCTCAAATCTGACGAAAATACTGCAATGTCCATTTTGGTAAGCTGCGTGAGGTTTTCGACAAACTTTTTGTCAAGCTTGTAGCCAACAATAATTGTGCCTATCACCCTCATGTTGTTTGCAGACATTTTAGTTACTATGTCTGACACAGATTTTACATACACCGTGCCGTCTTCGCTTTGCACAGAGGTGTATTTTAGCCGTGCAAGCCCGCATCTGACCAAGTAATCGTCTTTCAGGTTATCTCCAAATTTTGAAAGAACATCGCTTCGACCTATTAAAATGCCCTTGTCGTCTGTCACAACAATTCGGTGTATTCCAAGCTCGCTTGCAAGCGGTGATATTATCTGAATAACCTTGAGGTGGTCTTTTTTGGCAACAGCTTCCCTGAGCTCCGGATTGGATGAGATTAGTATGCTATAGTCAAGTGAGAGCTTGCAAAGCCTTTCTATCTCCTGCAATGCAACATTTTTAGCGCTTTCAAGCCTTGTTTTTATTTCTTTTTCTGCATCTTTCTGAATAAGAGAGAGGGAAAATATAAGAAAAATTGCAATGGGTATGAGTGAGATTATAACAAACCAGGACATTATTCGTGTCTTTAATGACCCTGATAGTTTTTTAAAAGTTAACTTGAAGAATTTCATCTTAAGCTCACATCTCCTTTTTCTGGTGTTCTATCATTATGAATTGTACTGTTTTTTTGTTAAAGTCTTGTTTTGAGTGTGTTAAATGATTGTTAAAACCTTTAATTTTTTTAAGCTGATATTTTTACTCTTGGATGTGGTATTATTGAATTGTGGCAAAACTCAGCGAGTGGGTGATTTTTTAAAGATGTTTGCAAAGAGATGTTATCTATTGAGATGTTGCGCACTATTGTTAATATTAATATTTATTGTAAACATCAGTATGCATCTGGCAGGCAACAATGCTGTCATTGCCGCAGGCCAGCAAAAAAGAAATGTGTACATGTTTTGTTCAAAGTCATACTTTGACAAGATTTATTCAGATGCTGAAATACAAACATTTAAAAGCCCTTTTGATTTTCCATTTTATGTATCAAAAAATCTTTCAGATTTTTTCATTGCTGGATTTGAAAATGATAGGCTGGTTTTTTACTATACAAATTCAAAGATGTTTGCTGGGTTTAGCAACATAAAGATTGGCTCGACGGTTGAAAACGTTAAAAAATCGAAGCTTTCTTTTATCGATAAATTTGTCATATTTAAAGGGATTTCAACGTATTCCTATACTGACAACAATTTAGGGGAAAACTTCGACGTTGCAGTTATAAAAAATTCATACTATCTTTTCATATTTTATGATAGAATTGCCAAGCCAAACGTGGTTTGTGGCATTTTCATGGTGAAAAAGAGTCTGTGGGATGAGTTTTTGTTAAATGAACACCCCATTTCTTCAAAAAAGGATACTATGCAAAGTCTTCTTTTGTCTTTTGAAAAGATACACCTGCTACACTTAAATTCAATAAGAGCTTACCTGCAAAAGCCATACTTTGTTTTTTCAGACAATATATCAAAAGTTGCCAGAGCTCATTCCCAGAACATGGCGAAATACAACTTCTTTTCTCACACAGATAGTTTCGGCAAAACTCCTCAAGATAGGTTCAAAGCTGCAGGGATTTTATATCTTAAGCTTGGCGAGAACATTGCAATGGGAACAAAACTGCTTCCATTTTTTGCAAACCATCTTCTTTTGAACTCAAAAGGGCATCGCCAAAATATTGAAGAAAGTTTTAGTGTGGTTGGAGCTGGATGTGCTGTTGACCCGAACTATGAGAATGTTTACTACACTCAAAACTTTGCTGTTTTGAGAAATTGAGAGGTATGGGTTTGTTTGGCATCATAAAAATAAAGTGCCACAGATGACTTTCGGAATTTTGTGCATCTGTGGCAGTTTGTGGAAAACTTATATCTCTATCCTCACATGCCTTGCAACATGACAGCATATATTC
Organism: Caldicellulosiruptor acetigenus; assembly: GCF_026914305.1. Taxonomy (NCBI): domain Bacteria; kingdom Bacillati; phylum Bacillota; order Caldicellulosiruptorales; family Caldicellulosiruptoraceae; genus Caldicellulosiruptor; species Caldicellulosiruptor acetigenus. The sequence continues at coordinate 2,717,795 of NZ_CP113866.1, forward strand.
ACTGCAACTGGAAGCCCTGCAATGTGAGTGGGAAACTCTTCAATGAAGACATCCAACGCGGTTGTTTTGCCACCAAACCCTTCAGGACCTATTCCAAGAGAGTTTATTCTCTCAAGAAGCCTTTCTTCAAGCTCTGCCAAGTACTTTTTGTGATGCCGCTGCCCTACTTTTCTCAAAAGCGCTTTTTTGGACAAAAGTGCTGCAAGTTCGAATGTCCCGCCAATACCCACTCCCACCAAAATTGGCGGGCACGGGTCAGACCCGGCTTTTTTGACTGTCTCAACAACAAACTTTTCAATCCCTTCAACACCATCAGCAGGTGTCAGCATGCAAAGCGCGCTTTTATTTTCACTCCCAAACCCTTTTGGCATAAAATGGATTGTGATTTTATCGCCTTTTACCATATCAATGTGAATTATGGCTGGTGTGTTGTCAAGTGTATTTTCCCTTTCAATCGGGCTTTTTACCATTGACTTTCGAAGGTAAAAGTCTGTGTATGCTTTAGATACTGCTCTGTTTATGGCATCTTTTAAAGAACCCTCAACAAACACATCTTCACCAATCTCTACAAAAAACACTGCAGCGCCTGTGTCCTGGCAAACAGGTCGCATTTTTTGCTGTGCAAGGTCAATGTTTTTTATAAGATTTTCCAAGGTGTATTTGGCAATTCCCTCTTCTGAGGTATAAGCTTTGTGCAGGCTATCTTTAACATCGTCTGGCAAGATGCATACCGCCTGGTTTATGGCTTCATATACCTTTTGTTCGATAATTTCTGCTGGCACAACTCTCATTTCTTTACATTTCTCCTTTTTTGTTTTTAAAACCTTATATCTTCAAATACTGTCTCATGAGCATCACAATTATATTGTTCTCATACAAAAACTCAGCAAACATTGAAGTCTTTATGACCTTCTGGGCTGTCTTGAAAATCTCTGCGTTTGGGAAAAAGTAGAGAATTGAAAAAGCTATGTAGATGATTATGAGCGCAACAGCCACACCTGCCAAAAGCCCTAAAAACCCGTCCACCTGCCCCACAACCGGCACCTTTCTCATAAACCCAATGGACATTTTTAAGCCTGAGATTACAATCTTTGTTGCCACAAATATCAGAATCATGGCAATAAAATTGGCAAGGACAACTGCTGCAGCATCTTGCAGGGTTCTGTTGAGGGTCTCTTGCGCTTGTATTATTGCACCTTTAAAAAACTGAGGCACTGTTGGTAGAATATCGTCCTTTATCACAACCTTTTGTCTAACAAAGCTGTAGATAGCCTCTTTAAGAGTCGGTGATTGAAGTATAAAGCCGCTTACAAACTTGTATCCAAACACTGCAACAAACCACGAGATTATGTACGACCCTATATCAAATGCCATCCTGAGCACACCTTTTTTGTACCCAACCCAGCTGCCTATCAAAATTACCGCAAGTACTATCAAGTCGGCTGCGTTTGGCATGTGGGTTTTACCACCTTTCTTTATAACATTCAATCCTATCATTAAATATATAGTACAACTTGTCCTGGCTTAGAACAGCTTTTACAAACCCGAAAGAAGGAACTTTGAGCTGCTTTAATCTGTTTATGTTCAAAGAGTAAATCTCAACATCGTTGCCTTTTACTACTACAATCTTGTCGCTTGTAGCTACAGCCCAGTCAAACGGCTTTAGGCTTTTGAACAAAAACCTGTCTGTGTACCTGTTGTAAACAAAAATATCTTTTGAGGTGACCAAAACCTCTGGATTTCCCACAGCAGGCTGTGGAATGCTGCTGAGACTAAAAGATTTTTTCTTTTTCTGAAGCTGCAGGTCGTATACACTGAGCGTCTTGCCATCCCACAGAACAATGTAGTTTTGTATCACAAACAATTTCTTTGAATTTGAAAATGTGGCAGGAAGCACTTTTGACATATAAACTCCTCGTTTGTCTATGTACGATACAGCCAAATCCCCTGTTGAGATACTTTTAACTATGGCTACTGCAAAATCACCTGCAATGTCAAAGTCTATCACCTTTTCGTTTAGCTTTGCCGAAAAAAGAATGTTTTGCTTGGTGTCATAGCCAATGAGATAATTTTCTTTGCCGCTTGAGAGAAGCACACAAACTTTTCCGCCTTTTACTTTAACATCTTTTATTTCTACAGGGTACATGATATCTTTTTGTTCAGATGCTGTTATTATGTGAAGATATTTTCCGCCCTGAACATATGCCACTGCAATCTGCCCATCAGAGTACCCTTTGTGGTTCTGGTACACAATCTTTGTCCACTTTATTGTATCGCCGGTCAAAACGCCAATCTTGCCTCTGAAAATCACTACAGCACCGTCTTTCAGCGGCAAGACATACTCATAGAATTTTATGTTTGGATATGTCTTTATGTATTCAAATTTCATGAACATATAAGGGCTCAAAAACTCTATGCCAAAAAGGTTCAAGCTCAGCAGAATAGACACAATCAGCGCAGCTATAACAATTAACCTATATATAAATTTTAAAACCTTCATCCTGCTTTCCCACACTTTTTACATCTTTTCAATCATCAGCACAGCAATGTCGTCGTCTATGTCAGACACAAAATTTCTCACATCTCTTATCAAAAGCTCTGTGTTGATGTTCTTAATACTCAGAATTCTTTTTATGAGCCTCTTTTTGCCATACATCTCACCCTGTTTGTTCTTGCTTTCAATAAGACCGTCTGAGTAAAATATCAGCTTGTCGTTTTTCTCAAGAGTTGTCTCTTTCATCTCAAATCCCTGTTCAAGGTCAATTGATGCAATGGGCTGCCCTCTCATCGAAAACATCTTAACCTTCTTGTTTGCCTTGACCAAAATGGGCTCTGTCACATGCCCGGCAGAAATCATAGTAACTTTTCCACTTTGTTTTTCCAGGATGCCAAGCACTATGGTGATGTATATCTCGCTTGGAAAATTCATCTCTATAAAATCCAAAAGAACTCCCTTCATTATCTCCTGGGCACTTGAGTTTATGTAAGTGTGAGCATTTTTGATGATGCTTTGTTTGACAAATATTGTTACCATTGAAGCCAAAAGGCCATGCCCTGCCACATCTGCAACATAGAAAACTATCTTGTCGTCTATATTGATAACATCCAAAAAATCTCCGCCAAGCCTTTCACACGGCTTGTATGTATATGTAATTCTATACCCTTCAATTCTTGGTATGACTGGCAGAAGCGATTGCTGAAGCCTCTTTGCAAACTCCAAGTCACGCCTTAGGATTTCGTTTTGACGTCTGAGCCTCTCTTCAATCTTTCTCTGCTCTGTAATATCTCTGAATACTTCAACAGTGCCAATCACTTTTCCATCCTCACTGTGAACTGGTGAGCTTATGACATAGTAAAACCTATCTTTGTGCTGTGCATACTTCATAAACCTTGAATTTTCTCTCATCGACCTTATTGCAATACAGTCTTCACACCGCGAGTCTTTGCAGAATAGTTCATAGCATTTTTTGCCTGTCTGGTCGCCAAATTCTTCTTTCATCTTTGTATTGCAAAAAACAACAACTCCATCTATATCAATGACCCTGACAAGGTCAAGCATTCCATTTAAGATGCTCTCATAAAAGCTTTTGGAAAACTCTATTTTTTGAAAATCCATTTTTCTCCCCGCCAATGACAAACTCAAGCATCATTGGCAGGTACCCTCCCTTCTTTTGTGATATTCTTTACTCTTTTATCTCCTTTGAAATGTAGTTTTTTCTTGCAATGTCGATTGCCTGCATCTCTTCGGCAGAAAGTGGGTATTTAGAAAGCCCATTTTCAATGGGTTTTGCATATACACTGCAACCCTCTCTTGAATATATGCTGTTTATCACAACCCCTGTGTCAAACTCGTCAAGAAGCGCTAAAGCAAAGCTGAGCTTGCTACCAACATTCTCAAAAGCATCGTACCTGACAATACCAACCTTTTTTATGCACAGCTTTGCATTTTCACTCAGTATCCTGTGACTTTTTGTCAAAGCTTTGAGTACCTCTTCAAAGTATTCAACCTTTTCATTTGTCTGTTTTATTATCTGCTCTAAACTTTTGAAATCCTGGTTTGATGTAAGGTCAAGAAATCTTCTTTTAAGATTTTTATTTTTTGCAAGCTCTATCAAAAGTGCAATGAAAAGTACCATGTTGAGAACAAGAAAGAAGATAATTATCTCAGTTGCATATGTAGTGATAAAACTTTTCATCGATTTTCCCCCTTGACATTTTACTGTTTGCAGTTATGCAAAATGTTCCACGTGGAACAATTCAAACACAAATTTTTGGCTTCAAAGAATCATTATGGCATGAGTATAGAAATTATTTTTTCAAGCTCTTCATCAGATGAAAACTCTATTTCTATTTTGCCTTTATTTTTCTTTTTCTGAATCTTCACCTTCAAGCCAAATAGTTTCATGAGGTTTTCTTCAATCTCTCGAATTATCTCACTTTCAACCTCAAACTCCTTTTTATCATCGCTCGATTTTATAATACTTTCAAGCTCTCTCACACTCAAATTCTTTTCAGCAACAAGCTCGGCAAGTTTATTCCTTTGTTCCTCATCTTCAACCGAAAGCAAGACCTTTGCATGTCCTTCTGAAATCTTGCCTTCAATAATAAGGTCAATAATCTTCTTACCAAGATTTAGTATTCGAAGGGTGTTTGCAACTTTTGAACGTGAAATACCAAGCCTTTTTGCAAGCTCCTCTTGTGTATATCCAAACTCATCCATAAGTCTCTTAAAAGCAAGCGCCTTTTCATATGGATTTAAGTCTTTTCTCTGGATATTTTCAATCAAGGCTATCTCTAAAGGATTTTCATACTCTTTTACAATGCACTTTACCTTTTGAACTCCTGCAAGTTTGCAAGCTCTGAGCCTTCTTTCCCCAGCAATTAAAACATATTTGTCACCCTTTTTTTGTACAACAAGAGGCTGTATAAGCCCAACACTTTTAATTGAGTTTGCAAGCTCCTCTATTTCTTCTTCATTAAAAATCTTTCTCGGTTGATTTTCTGATAGGTCTATCAAATCAATGTCAATCTCCTCAATTCTCTCTATATTTTCCTCTTCGCTTATAACTTCTTCTTTCTCCTTTTCAGAGCTGATTACATCGTCCCCAAACAGGGCATCAAGACCCCTTCCAAGTCTCTTTTTCATTTATTTGCACCTCTTGACAAACTATTTTCTATCCTGCTTATGTACTCCTCGGCAAGCTCTATGTATGCCTTTGCACCTTTTGATTCAGGGTCATAAATTATCCCTGGGAGACCAAATGAAGGTGCTTCCGACAGCCTTACATTTCGCGGAATTAAACTCAAAAAAACCTTTTGCCCAAAAAACCTTTTTACCTCTTCAACAACCTCTAAAGAAAGGTTTGTCCTTGAGTCAAACATGGTAAGAACAACACCATCAATCTCTAAGGCTTTATTTAAGTGTTTTCTTACAAGCGATATTGTATTAGAAAGCTGAGTCAAACCTTCTAAGGCATAGTATTCGCACTGGATGGGAATTATAACAGAGTCAGCAGCTGCCAAAGCGTTTAGAGTCAAAAGCCCCAGAGAGGGTGGACAGTCAATAAAGATGTAATCATATTCAACTTTTATTTTTTCGATAGCATCTTTTAATCTAAATTCTCTTGCAATCATAGATACAAGTTCAATCTCTGCACCTGCAAGGTTCACATTGGCAGGTAGAATGCTCAAGTTTTCAAATTTGTTCTTTATAATAGCTTCTTCAGCTGAGCAGCTGCCAATCAAAACATCGTATGTGGTTCTTACAAGAGACTTCTTGTCAATCCCAAAACCACTTGTGAGATTGCCCTGCGGGTCACAGTCAATTGCTAAAACTTTTTTCCCTATCTTGCTAATTGCTGCAGATAAATTTACACAGGTAGTTGTTTTGCCAACACCACCTTTTTGGTTGACAATTGCAACAATTCTTGTCATCTTCAACTTCCCACTTTGAGTTTTTTAATTAAATTATATCACAAGAATGTTCCACGTGGAACATTCGATTAACATTTTATTACGCAGAATAAATTTGTATAATATAAGAAATATGATGAGTTTGTGAAAAAGCTAGTAGCCGTTTGCAAATTGGGTGGTGATTGAAGGTAAGAAGTGACAATAAAAACAAGAAGTACAAACAGAAGGGGAAAAAAGATGGGAGAGTTTATATCTAATGTTGCACGACTTTTAGATGAAACAAACCAAAGACAATTTAACAAGGGAATTGAATATGGAATACAACAAGGAATTCAACAAGGGATTCAACAAGGTAGACTGGAAGAAAGAATAGAGATAATAAAAAAAGCTTATTCGACGAGGATTTTCAGACCAGCAAATAGCAGAGCTTATTGAGATTGAAGTTTAAGTGGCTTTTTTATTTTTACATTGCATTCATCAAACTTTTCATTGACAATTCACATTTTTTAACACATCTTTAACATTTCTTTAATCCAATTTTAACCCAAAATAAACAAACATTTAACATAGATTTAAAAGAACTTAAACATTTAAGGAGTATATTATAAGTTGCAAAAACAATTTGAGGAGGGGTACAGTACCATGAAAAAAGGGCTTTTTAAAATGGTTATTGCTACAATAGTACTTGTGTGCTTCTTTGCAACGCTTAGTCTAATACCTTTTGTCTCTTACTCTCAAAGCTTGACAGTTAAGTCTAAATCGCTTCCAGCAACAACCACGCAAAAACAGGTTGTAATTACATTTTCACAAGAAATTTCAAAAGGTCCTAACTTTGATAAGATAACTCTTTTAAAGAACAAAAAATCAAAGGTTCAATTCTCAGCGCAAGTTTCGTACAACAAGCTTATTATAACAATAAAAGAAAACATTGTTCCAAAAGCACAGTATCTTTTGACAATACCCAAAAATGCAGTAAAGTCAGCAAAAGGAGAGCCAAACCCAGAGCTCAAGTACACATTTATTCCTCAGGCATATTCAGCAAACCTTTCAGGAAGAATTATGATTGCTGGTTCAACATCTGTTCAGCCACTTGCTGATGAGCTTGCAAAATATTTTATGCAGCAGTATCCAAAGGTATCAATTGAGGTTCAGGGCGGAGGCTCATCGGTCGGGATAAAGTCTGCTATCCAGGGAATTGTTGATATTGGTACATCATCAAGAGAGCTAACAGAGGATGAAGCAAAACAGCTTTCTTCAAAAGGCTGGCAGGAGATAAAGATTGCTGAAGATGGCATTGCTGTGATTGTTCACAAATCCAATCCTGTGTCAAACCTTACAATTGACCAGATAAGAGACATATTCTCTGGAAAGATTAAAAACTGGAAAGAAGTTGGCGGCAAAGACGCAAAAATAGTTGTTGTCACAAGAGAAGAGGGGTCAGGCACAAGAGGAGCTTTTGAAGAAATAGTTATGGGCAAATCTGCAAAGATAACAGACTCAGCAATTGTTCAGCCATCAACAGGTGCTGTCAAAACAACAGTTTCACAGGATGAAAATGCAATCGGTTATTTCTCAATAGGTGTTTTGGATAGCACTGTTAAAGGCGTAAAGGTTGAGGGAATTGAACCAACAGAAAAGAACGTAAAGCTTGGGAAATACAAAATCAAAAGACCGTTCCTGTTCTTAGTTTCCAAAAATCCAAGCAAGGTCACAAAAGCATTTATAGATTTTGTTCTCTCTGATGAAGGCCAGGCAATAGTTGCTAAAAACTATATATCTGTAAAATAAGGTCGAGCAAAAAGGATTTTGAAGTAAGGAGGTTTTTTGAAGAACATGAAAAGATTCTTTGTACAAAGAAAAAATATTTTTCTTGCTTCCATTTTGATTCTGTGCTTGATTTTATCAACACTTGCATTTGCGCAGCAGGAAAGTAGAGAAAACCAGCAAAAGGTCAAAAACGTCATTTTGATGATTCCCGATGGTATGACAATAGCTCACACAACACTTGCGCGCTGGTACCAAGGTGGAGAGCCCCTTGCAATGGATGAGATTGCCTGTGGACTTGTGAGAACATATTCAGCAAACAATCCAATTACAGACTCAGCACCTGCTGCAACAGCATATGCAACAGGGTACAAGACACAAAACAGGTACCTTTCAATTTACCCTGAGATGGTCTCAATGCCAGGTGTAGGCCAGGTAGAAGAAAAAGATTTTTACAAGCCAATTGTAACCATCTTGGAAGCTACAAAGAAGCTCAGAAAATCAACCGGTCTTGTTTTTACATGCCAGTTCCCGCACGCAACACCTGCTGCGTTTGCCTCGCACACTGATAACAGAAATGATTATGAATCTATCGCCGAGCAAATGGTATACAACCAGGTTGATGTTGTGCTCGGTGGTGGATACAAATACATCGACAAAAATCAGAGAAAAGATAAAGAGGATTTAGCAGGATACCTAAAACAAAACGGCTTTTTTGTAACAACAAGCTGGCAGGACGCAAAAAACTTTTCTGGTCAGAAAATCTGGGGACTTTTTGCACAGGATGCTATGCACTACGACTTTGACAGAAATGGCACAGGTGAGTCGTCTTTGGCAGAGATGACTCAAAAGGCACTTCAGGTTCTATCCAAGAATAGAAACGGGTTCTTCTTGATGGTAGAAGGCAGTGAAATTGACTGGGCATCACATGCAAACGACCCTGTTGGAGTTGTATCAGAGGTCTTGGCTTTTGACAAGGCTGTAAAAGTTGCTCTTGATTTTGCAAAATCAAGGGAGGACACAGCAGTAATTATTGCAGCTGACCATAACAACGGCGGCATGACACTTGGAATGGGCACAACTTCAATTGACAGCATCCTACTGAACGATTTTCTGAAGTACATCAGAAGAGCAACAAGAACGGCAGCTGGAGTGGAAGATATACTTGGAAATAACAGAACAGATGAAAATATCAAAAAGGTTGTGTCCCAGTATTACGGCATTGACAATCTCACACAGGATGAGATAAATGCAATCAAAAACGCTCCACAGGGAAGGTTAAACTATGTTTTAGGTCCAATGATAAGCAAGCGTTCATACATTGGCTGGACTTCAAATGAACATACAGGTGAAGAGGTAGTTTTATATGCATATCACCCAAATGGATACATCCCAAGAGGTGTAATTGATAACACAGAGGTCTGCGACTATATGGCAGAGATTCTTGGCATTGACCTTGGAAGCTTTAATGAAAGTGCGTATATTTCTAACATCGACTTAGAAGAAAAAGGATATGATGTTTCCCTTGACACAAGCAACCCAACAAACGTCCAACTTGTGATAAACAAAGGAAGCAGGACATACATCATTCCGCAAAACAAGAATGTGGTCTTAGAAGGTTCTAATCAGTACAAGTTAAAATATGTAAGTGTGTATATTCCAAGTGCGAAAAGGTTCTTTGTATCAAGCGAGGTTGAAAGCTTGATTAAATAACCGCCCCTAAACATTTAAAACATAGCCGCTCAAAAAGTCGAGCGGCTTTTATTTTTTTAAAGAAAAAAAAAGTACCTCCTCTTTTTATGAGGAGGTCTGCGGGGATTTTTTATTTATTCTAACGATTATTTCGTAGTATGCATCGGTTTTATTTTCTTTTATATCATAATTTATATCAGTTTTTTGGAATATTTTCAAGGCCTTTTTTATGGTATTATATACCACCCTGCAGTCGTTCATGGAAACTTTTATTACTCTTGTAGTTTTTGCATTTCTTTTACCGCTCAGATAATCTGATATAAGCCTTTCTGTTTGTGAGACGGTAAGCCCGCCCTCAATTATTCGCGATAAGATATACTTCATATCCTCTTGCGACTCAAGTTTTAATAGCGCTCGTGCATGACGTTCTGAAAGACCATGTTCGCGAATCATCCATCTTATTTCGGCTGGCAGCTGCAAAAGTCTTATTTTATTTGCAATGGCAGACTGAGTCTTCCCCACCCTTTTTGCAATCTCAACTTGGGTGAGTCCAAACTCATCGGCAAGCTGTTTGTACCCTTGAGCTTCCTCGAAAAAGTCAAGGTCCTGACGCTGTATGTTTTCAATCAACGCTAAAATGGCACTTTCAATGTCAGTTACATTTATCACAATTGCCTTTATTTTGCAATATCCCAGATGCTTGCAGGCTCTAAGTCTTCTCTCTCCAGCAATGAGATAATAAAGCTCTCCTTTTTTCCTCACAATAATTGGCTGCAAAAGCCCATAAGATTTTATGGATGTTGCAAGCTCTTCAATGAGCCTTTCATCAAAATTGGTCCTTGGCTGATATGGATTTGGCAAAACCTTTTCAATTGGCACATCCTCAATAAAATATAGTTCCTTTTCAATATCAGCCTTGTTTGTCTGGCGTATCAAAAGCGAGAACAATTTTTATTTTCCCCTTCCCTTTAGTTCCTCTTTGGTAATCTATTTATTATATTCTCTCCTCCTTCAAAAACTCCTTCTTTTTATTTCAAGATTTTTCAGACATTTTCAAACAGGATAAAACAAATTTCTATTTGACTACAGCGGTTTTTTTACAATTTGCTTTGTATTTCTGGGGAAATTTGACGGTGTTTGTCGCAATTTTTTTATGACAATAACGCTTCTTTTCTCATCAGAAAACGGTAGCACAAACTTCTCAACGCGTGTGAGCCTGCCACCGAGAAGTTCAATAGCATTGGATGCCAATTCTATCTCATCTTCACATACATAGCCTTTTTGAGCCAAAAATGCACCGCCAATTTTTAATAGCGGAAGGGCATACTCACACAAGACGTTTAGCCTGTCAACTGCCCGGGCAAATACAAAATCAAACTTTTCTCTAAAATCCTCTTTTCTGCCCAAAACTTCTGCTCTTTCGCACACAACGTTCACACCAGAAATCCCAAGACTTTCTTTTGCCTCAATCATGAAATTGCACTTTTTCTTGTTTGAGTCATTAAGCCAGACATTTATGCTCGGCATTGCAATTTTAACAAAAAGTCCCGGTGCGCCAAATCCAGAGCCTATGTCAATGGCAACAGGGTTTTGGCTTGAACTTTCTTCTTCAAGAAATTTCAAGAGAGAAAGAGAGTCAGCAATGTGTTTTATCACAAACTCCTCTTCATCTTCTATAGCTGTGAGGTTAAAAAGCTTATTTTTCTCAAGCACCAAGTTCATGTACTTTAAAAAAAGCTGTTTCACAACCAAAGGATTTTTTACTTTATAGTACTCAAGCACTCTATCCAAAAGCTCCATCATTTCTATTCCCCTTTAAAAAGTAAAGGTTTAAAATCAATCCTTCTTACCTTTTTTAACCGACTCAAGCCAGATGAGAAGAACAGAAATATCTGCCGGTGACACACCAGAAATTCTTGATGCCTGGCCAATTGAAGCAGGTCTTATTTGTGAAAGTTTTTGTTTTGCCTCTGTTGAAAGTCCAAGTATTTGGCTATAGTCAACCCACTCGGGTATCTTTTTGTTTTCAAGTTTTTTGAACTGTTCAATCTGTGCAAGCTGTTTTTTGATATATCCCTCGTACTTTATCTCAATCTCAACCTCATCTTGAACATACCAAGGAAGGTCAGGCCTTGCAGGGTCTATCTCTTTCAAATCCTCATACGAAAGCTCAGGCCTTTTCAAAAGGTCAGAAAGCTTAACACCTGTTGAAATAGGTGATGAACCCTTTTCTTGTAAAAACTTATTTACCTTTTCGCTCGGGGCTATCACAGTATTTTTTACCCTGTTTATTTCATCTTCTATCATCTTTTTCTTTTGCAAAAACTTTTCGTACCTTTGCTGTGATATAAGCCCAATCTTGTAGCCAATTTCGGTAAGACGAAGGTCTGCATTGTCCTGTCTTAAAATCAGCCTGTACTCAGCTCTTGATGTCATGATTCGGTATGGCTCGTTTGTCCCTTTTGTGACAAGGTCGTCTATCAGCACTCCAATGTAAGCTTGTGACCTGTCCAAAATGAGCATTTCTTTGCCCTTGACATACATTGCAGCGTTAATCCCGGCAATTATTCCCTGAGCAGCTGCTTCTTCGTACCCTGATGTCCCGTTTATCTGCCCTGCAGAAAAAAGACCTTTTATCTTTTTAAACTGTAGCGTTGGTTCAAGCTGAAGCGGGTTTATACAGTCATACTCTATTGCATATGCTGGGCGCATTATCTTGACATTTTCAAGGCCTATTACACTTCTGTACATTTTTACTTGCACATCTTCTGGCAGTGACGTTGACATCCCCTGGACATACATCTCGTCTGTGTCAAGACCTGTTGGTTCAATAAACACCTGGTGTCGGGGCTTGTCTGCAAACCTTACAACCTTGTCTTCAATTGAAGGACAGTACCTGGGTCCAATACCAGAAATAAGTCCTGTGAAAAGCGGTGCCCTGTGAAGATTTTCCCTTATTATTCTATGAGTCTCTTCTGTTGTGTATGTCAGATAACAAGGCACTTGAACAATATTGAAATTATCTTCATTTTCAAACGAAAACGGCAAAGGCTTTTCGTCTCCTGGCTGGATTTGCATCTTTGAAAAGTCTAAAGACCTTCTGTGAACACGGGCAGGCGTGCCAGTTTTAAACCTCATCATCTCAATGCCAAGTTTTTTGAGGTTTTCTGTAAGATATCTTGCCGGGTGCATACCGTCAGGTCCGCTGTCATACACTGTCTCGCCTATAATTACTTTTCCGCCAAGAAATGTTCCCGTTGCAAGCACAACTGCTTTTGCCAAAAAAATTGCACCTGTTGTTATTTTCACACCCTTTACCCTTCCATCTTCAACTATTATCTCGCACACCTCGCCCTGGCGAATGTCAAGGTTCTCCTGATTTTCAAGCACCCTTTTCATATAGAGTCTGTAGCGGCTTCTATCACACTGTGCTCTGAGTGAATACACCGCAGGGCCTTTTGCCCTGTTTAGAATTCTTACCTGGATGGCTGTTGCATCTGCAGCTTTTCCCATCTCACCGCCAAGCGCGTCTATCTCGCGCACCAAATGTCCTTTTCCAGTTCCGCCAATGCTCGGGTTGCACGGCATGTTGCCAATCGAATCCAGGTTTATTGCAAATATTATGGTTTTAAGACCAAGCCGAGCAGATGCAAGCGCAGCTTCTATTCCAGCATGACCAGCTCCTATCACCGCAACGTCGTATTCACCTGCAACAAATTCCATAATCTTAAACACTACCCCCTTCTTAAATCTCATTTTCCTATGCAAAACATTGAAAAAATCCTGTCAACCATGTCCTCTGTGACGTTTTTACCGGTTATTTGATAAAGACTTTCAAGTGCGTTTTTGATGTCAATTGAAAGAATGTCAAGAGGGACGCAATCAAGGTTCTCTTTTGCCGAGAGCAAAAACTCCTTTGCTTTTAAAAGAAGCTCTTTGTGACGAAGGTTTGTTATAAGGACGCTGTCAAACGCTTCAATGTCTTTGTCCAAAACCTCGTTTGCTATTGCTTTTTCAACAAGCTCTAAGTTCTTGTCATGTTCAACAGAGATAAAAATCCCTTCTTTGCCAAAAATCCTTTTAATATCCTCATGCGAAACTTTTACTTCTTTGTCTATCTTGTTTACAAGAACAATGAACCTCTTGTCCTTGATTGTCTCAAAAATCTCCAAATCCTCTTGCAAAATGCCGCTTGATTCTATCATGAAAAGAACAAGGTCGGCTCTTTCGATACTTTCCAATGTCTTCTTAACACCAATTTTTTCAACAACATCCTCTGTTTTTCTCACCCCTGCAGTGTCTGCAAGGATTATCGGGATACCTTCTATGTCCAAAACCTCTTCAATCACATCACGTGTTGTACCGGGTATGTCTGTCACAATCGCCTTTTCTTCTTTTAAAAGCCTATTAAGAAGAGATGATTTTCCAACGTTTGGTCTTCCAACTATTACAGTGTATATTCCGCTTTTTATTGCTTTTCCTGTCTCGTATGATTTTAAAAGTTTATCGATTTTTTGTAGCGCAGCATCGACGGTAGATAAAATCTCAGTGTGCGGCACCTCATCAACCTCATGTTCTGAAAAGTCAATTGAAGCTTCAATTGATGCAACCAGATTCAAAAGAAGCTGAGAAATCTCTTCAATTCTCTGGCTTAGCATACCTTTTAACTGTTTTGCAGCGTTTTGTTGCAAAAGCCTTGTCTTTGAATTTATTATATCAATCACAGCTTCAGCTTGAGACAGGTCAATCCTGCCGTTTAAAAAAGCTCGTTTTGTAAATTCACCCGGCATGGCATGGCGCGCACCATTTTTGATTGCAGCCTCTAAAATTCTTTTTAGCACAACCATGCCTCCGTGGCTCTGAATCTCAACAATGTCCTCGCCTGTATACGAATGTGGGGACTTGAACTTTATCAAAATTGCCTCATCCACAAACTCATCACCATCATACACATCAACAAGCGCAGCATACCTTGCAGGGATGTCTTTTATGCTTTTATACTTCCTGCTTCTTATGAGTTTTTCTGCAATATCAAAAGCATCTTTTCCTGATATCCTTACAATCCCTATCCCGCCTGTACCAATTGGCGTTGAAATTGCAGCAATTGTGTCAAACTCCATCTCTTATTTTCCCCTCTTTTACAAGACTTTTCAGAATACAAACAAAGCAGGGCAAAAGTATTTTACCCTGCTTTTCAAATTCTTTTTATCTATTTTAATGTAATTACAACCTTTCTATACGGCTCTTCACCCTCTGAGTATGTTGTTACAAACTTGTGGTTCTGCAAAGTGGTGTGGATAATTCTTCTTTCATATGGAGTCATAGGCTTAAGTTTTATACTCTTTTTGCTCCTTGCCACTTTATCAGCTAAAGCCAGTGCAAGCCTCTTGAGCCTTTCTTCTTTTTTCTTTCTGAAATTCTGACAGTCAAGAAGAATTCTAACAGTCTCCTCTTCTTTTACTCCTCTGTTGACAACAACACCTGTCAAAAACTGAAGAGCGTCAAGCACCTCGCCATCCTTGCCAATAAGCTTAAATGTATTTTTCCCGAAAAGATTCACTTTTATGAACTCTCCATCTCTTACCATATCCATCCTGTCAATTTTGACATCCATGTTAGCAAGCACACTTTTTAAAAACTCTTCAATCTTCTCTTCTGGCGTCTGCTTTGCAATCACCTTTACCTTTGCAGGCCTTGCCCCAATTATTCCCAGAATTCCTTTCGACCCCTCGTCAATCACCACAATCTCAGCCTTATCGCGCGAAATCTTCAGCTCTTTTAGCGCAAGTTCAACTGCTTCATCTACAGTCTTTGCGGTTTTTTCTACCCATTTCATAAAAATTTCTCCTCCGCACAAGAAATTTTTTACTTTTTCTTTTTCTTACTGGTTTTGTGCTGGCCAGAAATCTGTTGCTTGAGCTTTTCTAACTCTCTTTTTCTCTCTCTTTCCTTCTCATCACTCTCTTTGCTCTCACTTTTAACTTCTTCTTTTTCATCTATATTGCCACTTTCTTTGCTTTTTTCCTTTGACTCAATCTCCTGCATTTTTTGAGCCTGTTTTTCGAGCTGTTTTCTCCTCTCTTCTTCCTCTTTTTTGTGTTTCAGCTTCTTATACACAACCTCATTTGCTATAAACTGCTGCAGGATTGTAAATAGGTTTGTAACCGTCCAGTAAAGCACAAGACCAGATGGCACCTGCAACGCTATAAAGTAAGACATAAGAGGGCTGAAAATCATAAGGCTCCTGTTCATACTCTCTGCCATAGCATTTGACTGGCTCTGGGAATACTGCGGGTTGAACTTCTTTTGGCTATTCATCGAATATAGGATTGACAAGAACGAAAACGCAGCACTCAAAATTGGAAGCACTATCAGCTCTTTCTGGGCAAGGTTTATTCCGAAAAAGTGCATGTCAAGCCCAAGCTTTTGCGCCTCATCAACAATCCTCTGCGTGATACTGTAACCTGTTGCGCCTGTTATCAGGTCTTTGACATACTGGTGTGATTTTCCAAGTACGTACACAAGTGGGTTTTGAAATACATAGTAAAGTGAAACCAAAATAGGAAGCTGAATTAAAAGTGGCCAGCACCCACCTGCAGGATTGTAACCTGTCTCCTGGTACAGCTTTAACATCTCTTCCTGCATCTTTCTCTGGTCATTTTTGTACTTTTGCTGTATCTCCTGAAGTCTTGGCGCAACCTCTGCCATCTTGGATGTGGACTGAATCTGTTTTATATACAAAGGAAGAAGAAGCCCTCTTACTATCAATGTAAGAAGTATTACAGCAATGCCATAGCTTCCTGGAATATGAGCGCCGTGTAAAAAGTCGTATATGAACTTCAAAAGCCGTCCGAGCGGAATTGCCAAAAAATCAAGCCATGTCGGGTTCAAAACTCTTATCCTCCTCTAATTTTCTAACTTTTTGTATTCTGTTTCAAATTATTTCTACTTCAAAGGGTCATATCCACCGGGATGAAACGGATGGCACTTTACAATCCTCTTAAATCCCAGCCACAGCCCGTAAAACCCATACTTTTCAATCGCTTGCAGTGTGTACTCTGAACATGTCGGGTAAAATCTGCAGCTTGGCACAACCTTTAGCGGTGATATAAACTTCTGATAAAATCTTATCAAAAATTTTAATGTTAGTAAAATATATTTTTTTACTCTCATCTTTCATTCCTCTTTCATGAGCCTCAGTCTTTTAAAAGCCTTTTCAAGGTCATCTTTGAAGTCTTTTAAATGTATCTCCCTTGCCTTTATTTTATCATCTTTTATCTTTCTTGCAATCACCACAATGTCAAATCCCTGTTTGATTTTATCAATGTTTTCTAAAATCCAAGCCCGCACAATTCTTTTAAACCGATTTCGCGCTGTTGCTTTGCCAAGCTTTGCAGACATTGAAATTCCAAACCTGCTAATTGAAAGCCCGTTTTTCAATGAATACACAACAACCTTCTCCTGCGCCGCAAACCTTCCTCTTCTTATGCATGCTTCAAACTCCTCATTTTTTTTGAGCGTAACAAACTTATTCATTCACTTTCTTTCCTTGTTACTATATTTTCTTATTACAACTTTTCTTTTTTTTAAGCAAAAAGACCACTTTTTGTCTTCAAAGTGGTCTTCCACTACACTGCAAGTCTCTTTCTACCTTTCAGTCTTCTTCTTTTTAAAACTTTTCTTCCGCCTTTTGTTCTCATTCTCACCAAAAATCCGTGAGTTCTTTTTCTTCTCTTGTTATGAGGCTGGTATGTTCTTTTCATATTCTGCACTCCTCCCTCCAAAAAAGTTTATGCTATACCTACATTCTTGCCTCTCAGCATACAGTAAAACAAATTTTATTATACTCCAAATCATGCAAAAAAGTCAAAGGGTTGTTTTTGCTGTTTATTAACTTTCTTTTTCATCACCATTACCTTTTTTCAGCCTCTTGTTAAAGAATTATACCACTTTTTAAAGTTACTTGTATATTATTTTTCCCTGTTGGGCAAAATTAGTATCAGAAAAAGCATCTTGCGGGAGAAAAAATGAAAAAAGGTTCTGCTTCTAACTCAATCACTTCATCGTATGAACAGAACATCCAAAATATCAGGGATGAGTTTGGAAATTTTAGCGACCTTATAATAAGAGAGTTCAAGATAGGTAGTAGCAACATAAGAGCTTTTCTTGTCATGATAGACGGGCTTGTTGACAAGGTGGTAATAAATGAACACATCCTAAAACCGCTCATGAGAGATATCAGTATTTACAAAAAGGACCAATCTACATGTGAAGAGACTTACATGCTCATAAAAGAAAACATTTTATACAGCCACTGCATAACTGAAGAGAGAGACTGGGCAAAGACAGTACACTGTATATTGTGCGGGGATGTTGCGCTTTTCATTGACGGTATAGACAGATGTCTTTTGATATCTGTGCGCGGGTGGGAGTCGCGCGGAATTGAGGAGCCAAACACAGAGGTTGTTGTAAGAGGTCCAAGGGAAGGTTTTACTGAAAATTTGAGAACTAACACAGCACTTATCAGAAGAAAGATACGCGACCCAAAACTTAAGATTGAGTCAATCAAGATTGGAAAAATATCCAAAACAGATGTTGCAATATGTTATATAGAATCCATTGCAAAAAAAGAACTTGTAGATGATGTAAAAAGGCGCCTCGAACAAATTGATATGGAATACATTCTCGAATCAGGGTATATAGAATCTTTCATAGAAGATGGCAAGTATTCAATCTTTCCAACTGTCGGAAACTCAGAAAAACCTGATGTTGTTGTTGGAAAGCTCATGGAAGGAAGAGTTGCAATACTGGTTGACGGAACACCTTTTGCTCTAACCGTCCCATACCTTTTTGTTGAAGCTTTCCAGACAAGTGAGGATTACTATTCAAGGCCCTACTACTACAGCATTGTAAGGCTTTTGAGATACTTTTCATTCTTTGTAGCAACCACGCTGCCAGCTCTGTATATCGCAGTTACAACATTCCACCAGGAGCTTTTGCCAACATCGCTTTTAATCAGCATTGCAAGCGCCCAGGCAGGAATACCTTTTCCATCGTTTGCAGAAACACTTACAATGCTTGTAATATACGAAATATTAAAAGAAGCGGGTGTGAGGCTTCCACGGCCGGTGGGCCAGGCAATCTCTATTGTCGGTGCTCTTGTTATCGGTGAGGCAGCAGTGTCAGCCGGGCTCATCGGTGCTCCGATGGTTGTGACAGTTGCTTTCACTGCGATATCCACTTTTATGATTCCTGCAATCTCTGATGCAGCTACAATTGTAAGGTTTGCGTGTGTTGTCATGTCATCTATCTGCGGTCTTTACGGGATAATGCTTGTTTGGATTTTGATGCTCATTCACCTTTGCAGCTTAAAATCATTTGGGGTAAACTATCTTGCACCCATAGCTCCAATGGTTGTCCATGACCTTAAAGATGTGTTTGTGAGGCTTCCTTGGCGAATTTTGAAAAAGCGACCTATCGTTCTCAATAAAAATTTCTAAGGTTGGGTGGTAGACAGATAAAATGTCAAACTCAAAGATATCATATTCACAGTTTTTGTGTCTATTTTTTGTCAACAGAATAGTAATGGTGCTGACATTTCTGCCAATATTCAATGCACCGCCAAAAAACCAGGATGTGTGGCTTTCGGTTGTGTTCATGTATCCTTTTTCCATCTTAGCATCACTGCCCCTTATTTATCTTTGTTCTTTGTTTCCAAACCAGACATTTACAAGTATACTCAGTATCATATTTGGAAGAGCATCAATAGTTTTGTCTATTCTTTATGTGTGGTTTTTCCTTCACATCACAGCAATACAGGTTGCACAGTTTGTTGAGTTCATGGCTACAGCTGCCTTGCCAGAAACACCAATCCTGTTTTTGATAGTAACAATGCTGACTGTTTGTCTTTATGCACTTAAAAAAGGAATAGAGCCTTTGGCAAGATTTGCACAGATAACAACATTCATTACAATGCTAAGTCTTGCAATTATCATGATAATATCTTTAAGATTTTTTGACCCTTCAGCTTTAAAACCTGTTTTAGAAAAAAATATATCACAGTCTATTTTTGGCGGAATATACCTATGTTCACTGAGTTCTGAAATAATCACAATTGGTATGATAAACCCGTATATAGTAAAGAACAAAAACTGTATATTAAAAGACATGACAAAAACCATCTCACTGGCTTTCTTGCTGGTTGACATATTTTACCTTGCAATTACATTGATTGTACTTTCTCTTTTTGGCTATGCACAGGCAAGCAGGCTTTCGTTCCCGTTTTACTCTGCAATAAAGGTGCTAAGTGTTGCAGAGTTTCTTGAGAGGTTTGAATCGCTTCACATGGCAATTTGGATAATGGGCATATTTCTCAAAATCACATATTTTATGTACATCCTTCTTACAACCATCCAGGAGCTAAGAAATACTGCAGACCATTTTGCATATGCAATTCCTTTTACATCTGTGCTTGCACCTTTTGTGTTTTATATAATCCCTGACTTTTTGTCTCTTGACAGGTTCATGAGCTATAGGTATTTTACCCTGTACTCATACATCTTCATATTTTTCATACCGCTTTTTACTCTCATATTTGCAAAAATAAAGTTGAGGTCGAGAAAAAGATGAAAAAATTTGTAATCTTTTTATTCATTCTTTTGATACCAGTTTTTCTGACAGGTTGCTGGAACAGAAGAGAACTCAATGACATTTTGATTATCCAGGCTGTTGGAATTGACAAAAATAGAAGCGGAGAGTTTAAGCTCACGTACCAGGTGTTAAAACCAAAGGTACTAAAATCTCCTCTGAATTTGCCATCAAGTCCACAACAAAAAGGTGTATGGTGTTTTTCTTCAACAGGCAAAAGCATATTTGATGCTATTCGAAATGCAACCCTTTCGTCTGATAAAAAACTTTTCTGGGCTCATAACAAAATAATTGTCATCAACGAAAAAATGGCTAAGCAGGGAATTAAAGATGTCCTTGATATGCTCCTGCGCGACCATGAAATGAGGTCAGATGCATACCTTATTGTAACATCGCAGGATATTGAAAAGTTTTTAGATACAACCTCACCCATAGAATCAATACCCGCAAAAGAGCTTGAAAACGTGATAAAGAACTACTTTGCAAACGCAAAAACGTTTCCTGTTAGGCTATACGAATTTCAAAAGATGTCAAATACAAAGTCAAAAACTGCAGTTGTTCCTTTTGTGACAACAAAATCACCTCTCAAACAATCTTCTCAGACACAGATGTTTTATGTAGAAAAGATGGCCATTTTCAATAACTACAAGCTTGCAGGGTATCTTACACATCAGCAGATGCGAGGACTTTTATGGGCAACTGGCAAAATAAAAAGCGGGATATATCCGATAAAGCTTCGCGAAGGATTATTTTCTTTAGAACTTATACAAAACAGTAGCACCATCGATGTAAACAGAAAAGACGGCAAAGCTTTCTTTACTTTGCGAATAATTACTGAGACAAACCTTGGTGAAAAACATTCAAACTCTTTAATCTCAAGCTCTTTGATAGAAAAAATAAAAAAAGAGCTTAGCAAATCAATCAAAAACGACATTCAAAATACACTTAAAAAATCTTTTGAACTCAATTGCGACATTCTGCACCTTGGCGATATTTATTACTCTTCATACAAAAAGCCTTTAAAGTTTGACAAAAATTCTATTTCGGTTTCAATTGTTGTAAAGCCGTTCATAAGACGATTTGGTATGATGAAAGAGTGAAATATCAGAATATTGAGGAGAAAAAAAGGGTCATGAACATAGGATTTATAGTTATTGTTTACCTACTACTTTTTGCTACAGAGTATTATATCTTAAAAAGAAGGTATCTTCAAAAAGAGATGTTTTTCACAAGCCTTTTGATTTTCACAGGGCTTGCTCTCAGTTTAATCCTGAACATCAAGAAAAACGTGCCAAATCCACACATTTTGATTGAAAAGCTATTTGACAAGCTATTTTCTCTATTTATGTAAACACAAAATTTAAAAATTCTCAAAAATAACATGAAAAATTGTCCACAGAAAAAACTATGTTTACTTAGTCTTTTAAAACCCTTTCTTTTTCTGTATCTTCTTCAAGTCAATATCTTATAAAAAGTCAACCATCGTTAATCAAGATATCCACATGTGAAAATCTAATTTTGATAAATTCAATTCACAAAAATAATCCACATATCCACAGTTTTTATCCACAGACTTTTAACAGGGTGTAGACAAATTTTTCACTGTGGAAAATTTGTCTCTCAAAAAATATTTTCTTATTGATGTGGATAATTTTTTTTGGTATATTTAATAGTGCTTCTGAAAATTATAAAACATATTTTCGGTTGTGGAAATTAGTTTTCCACAGTTGTTGATAACATTGTGGATAACATTTGAAAAATGCGAATTTTAAATTACATATAAAAAGGGTGAAAATTCAC